>NZ_JBFUAL010000024.1:0-70807 GCF_056406295.1 Rhizobium sp. P1_C7 | reverse complement strand
CCTTGCGGCCTGACGGCTCTTCGGTCTTCAGGACCTTGAGGCGCGGCGTGGTGGAGACGCCGAAATCGGCCGGTGTCTTCTTGTCGAGCGGCTTCTTCTTCGCCTTCATGATGTTCGGCAGCGAGGCATAGCGCGGTTCGTTGAGGCGAAGATCGGTCGTCACGACCGCCGGCAGCGTGAACTCGATGGTCTGCAGGCCGCCGTCGACTTCGCGGGTCACCTGAGCCTTGCCCACAACCTCGCCGAGCCGCTCGCCGCCCTGATCGTCTCGCTGGCCGGCAGCTACGACACGATCATCTCGGCCGCCACCTCTACAGGTAAGAACGTGCTGCCACGCGTCGCCGCCCTGCTCGATGTCGCSCAGGTCTCGGAAATCATCGAGGTCGTCTCGGCTGAYACCTTCAAACGTCCGATCTATGCCGGCAACGCCATCCAGACGGTGCAGGCGACCGACGCCACACGAGTGATCACCGTGCGCACGGCATCCTTCGCCGCGACCTCTGAAGGTGACTCCGCTCCGGTCGAGGCGATCTCGGCCGTTTCCGATCCTGCTTTGTCGACCTTCGTCGGGGATGCGCTGTCAGCTTCCGACCGTCCGGAGCTGACGTCGGCCAGGATCATCATCTCGGGTGGTCGCGCACTTGGTTCTGCCGAGAAGTTCAGGCAAGTCATCCTTCCTGTTGCCGACAAGCTCGGGGCCGCAGTCGGCGCCAGCCGCGCTGCCGTCGATGCCGGCTACGCACCGAACGACTGGCAGGTCGGTCAGACGGGCAAGGTCGTCGCCCCGCAGCTCTACATCGCCTGCGGCATCTCGGGCGCCATCCAGCACCTCGCCGGCATGAAGGATTCGAAGGTTATCGTCGCCATCAACAAGGACGAAGATGCCCCGATCTTCCAGGTCGCAGACTACGGCCTCGTCGGTGACCTCTTCGAGCTCATGCCGGAGCTCGAAGAGACACTCTGACGTATTCAAGGGAGGTCGTCGTCTTTGGGAAATGTATAATCCCGCAACTCCTGCCAGTCCTTTCTGAGTGCTTGAATTTCTGTCAAATTGTCAAACCGGCGCACAGCATGGCGCCTGATGTCGCCGTTTTGGCGCGCTCACCTCGGCCGCCTTCAGTAAAGATTCCTGCCAAACATTTTTGACTGGGTCCTCGCAAAATCGCGTCGATACTCCTGAGGGCTCTTTTGAAAAACGGAGTGGAATGCCCGATAATATGCGGAGGGTGAAGTGAAGCCGCTTGCAAGCCCGGTTTCGCGAATACTCATCGCGCTATAAAGCAATAGTTCTTTGGCGTACTGAAGCCGGAAAGCCATATAGATTTTTTTCGGGGTGCTGTTGAGATGCCTTTGAAAAAGATATTGCAGTTCCCGCGTCGAGATTCCACAGCGCTCCGCGACCTTTTCGATTTCCAGAGGGTATTCGACGGTTTCCTTCATAATGCTCTGTGCCTTGGACAAAATCGGGTTTGTCAGCCAGGAATGGGCATTCGTAAGCTCCCTTTGGCGAAGCTCCGGCGCGCGCGGCGACGCATAGATCAATTCATTGCAAACCGCATTATATACGGTGTCCCAGGTCATCTTGCGCAGCATCGCCATGGAGTAATCCATACTCGCCGATTGCCCTGCGCAGGTCGATCTGCTCCGGTCGATCACATAAAGCTGCTCCACGATGTCGGATTCGGGCAGCAACTCCTTCAAGGGCGCCATGCCCGTCCAGTGGCAGGTGGCGCGATAACCATTGAGCAGCCCCGCCTCCGCAAGAAGCAGGGGACCAGCGTCAATTCCGCAAAGATGCGCACCCGCAGCGGATTGTCTGCGAAGCCATTTGAACAGCTTTGGCTTGGCTTGCTCATTGATGGTATAACTGACAAGCAGCAGGACGAGATCATACTTCCGGACCACATCAAAAGTTGTCGTGAGGGGGACATCAATTCCCATGCTCGTCGGTCGCTGATCGGGATCGGCAGCGATGAAATCGATGTCGAACAGCGAGGATCCGCTCACACGGTTTGCCGCGCGAAAAGGTTCTATCAGTTGTAACGCGCTATGGAGGGAAGGTTCGCGACCGATGATCAATGCCACGGTTTTCTCGCTGACGTCGATGATGTCCGACACGGCCGACATGCTCGATCCTCTATCGCCCTCTCGTTGAAAATCGGTTTTTTCAGTTTTCAACGTCGTAAAACGCACGATTGGGTTCGTCTTTATCAATATACTGACGCCCGGTCGATGTCATTATCATTCACACGACAGCGAAAGATCAAAAGGGAACTCGCTGCGCAATAATCCCCTAGATGGTGGAATGGGAGAATGATCATGCAATCATATCGTACATCTGTGTCTTTTTCATCCGTTCGCGGAACCCTTGCCAATGCGGTTAGGACAGCGCTGATCGCGACAAGCGCTCTCTCTGCGAGCTGGGCATTCGCCCATGCCGAAGACAGGCCGGTGGTGATCGCCCGAGACATGGATCTCAATTCGCTCGATCCATCCAGGGCATTTTGCGACACCTGTCAGATCTACCTGAGCTCGGTCTATGACCGCCTTGTGGATCTGTCACCTGACAACAAATCGGTTGTACCGATGATTGCAAGGGAGTGGAGCATCAGCGACGACCACAAGGTGGTTACCTTCAAGCTCGACCCGGCCGCGAAGTTCTCCGATGGTTCCCAGGTGGAAGCCAAAGACGTCAAGTGGACGCTCGAGCGATTGAAGAACCTCAAAGGCGGGATCGCCTATCTTCTTGATAATGTAACCTCGATCGAAACCCCGGATGCGGCAACGGTCGTCATGACGCTAAGTGCACCGAATTCCGAGTTTGTCGGGTCGCTGACCGCCCCCTACGCCGGCATCATCAATTCCGAAGTGGTTGCGAAACAGGGCGGCGATGCAGGTGCTGATGCCAGCAACAAGGACAGCGCAGAACAATGGCTGCTGGCAAATTCGGCAGGCGCCGGTCCTTACGTGCTTGCCGGTTACAGCCCGGATCATGAACTGCGCCTGAAGCGGAACGAGAATTACTGGCGGCAGAAACCCTCCGTTTCCGAATTCGTCTTCATGCAGACGAAGGACGCTGTGGGCCAACGGCAGCTCGTGGAAAGCGGTAGTGCCGATATCGCCATGCAGGTGGACCCGACCACCGCCGGGCAGATAAACAACCCTGAAATCGTGGTCGAGACGAAGCCATCATTCAATATGGTCTACCTGGCCCTTGGCCCGGGCGCCAAGAACCTGCCCCGTAAACTCGATGTGAAAATTCGCGAAGCGATTGCGTCTGCAATCGACTATGACGGCATCATCGATTTGACGGTAGACGGCAAGGCAAATCGCATGAGCGTGCCGATCCCGAACGGTTTTCCTGGCGGGGGCGCTGGCGAGCCGATTAAATACGATGTCGAAAAGGCCAAAGCCTTGATGAAAGAGGCGGGCGCCGAGGACGGGTTCAGCCTCAACGCGACCTATCCGAACGTAAACCAGTATGGCGTCGATTACTCTTTGATGATGCAGAAGGTCCAGCAGGATCTTGCCGAGATCAATATCCAGCTAGATTTGCAGCCGGTAGAATTCTCCGTCTGGCGAGAGCGGATCAACAGCGACGGCATTCCTTTGACGGCAGTCTTCTTCGCACCGGATTACTACGGTTCGTCGCAATACGCCCAGTACTTCACGATGATGGATGGCACCGTCTGGTTTAAACGTGCCGGGGGAGCAAACGAACCGTCTATTGCCAACGCCGAAGCGCCGAAGCTTTTGGCCGAAGCGCTGGCGGCACAAGGCGATGAAAGCAACGCGCTCTTTACGAAACTCGCCGAGGGAATGGCGCAAGACCACGTCATCCTGCCAGTCCTCAGCCCGGATGCGGTTTTCGTCTCGCGCAAGGGTGTGAGTGGCCTCCGGTTTAGCGCCTGCTGCAACGTAGTCCTGTCGGATATCAAGTCCGAGTAAGTCACACAACGAGACACAAGCGAAGTATACTGGAGGCAATCGGCCTCCAGTATACTGCTCGTTTTCCCAAGCACAGGAATTCGTCATGTCCCCGAATACGGTGGATGTCGTGGCCAATGGTGCCGTTCTTGCAGGGAAAGCCGCTACGGCAGACAAAGGCCGGGGCAAAAGCACTCGAAACCGAACAAGCTGCAAAACCTACAAACGGTGCATGCTGACACCGCAAGCCCCGTTCCGTCGGAACGACAGTACGCAGGAGGCCGGAATACTATGACCCGATACGTGTTACGTCGAATTATATCGATACCGCTCCTTTTGCTTGGCGTTGCCACGATCGCCTTCTTTCTGTCGCACATAACCCAGGCCGACCCGTTGTCGGCATTGGTCAGCGAACGGCAGATGAGCAACCCCGAGGTCGTGGAAGCAGCGAAACATCGTTGGGGGCTCGATCGAAGTGTACCCGAACAGTATTTTATCTACATCCAGAATCTCGTGTCGGGTGACCTCGGCGTGTCCTTCCGGACACGGCGGCCGGTGCTGACGGATGTGGCCGAACGGCTGCCAGCAACGCTCGAACTGGTTATCTTCGCCATGCTCTTCGGCACGCTCAGCGGTATAGGCCTTGGCGTCATCGCATCCCGTTTCCGTGACAGGCCAGCGGATTACATCACCCGATTGTTCGCCCTTTTCGGTTCGACGGTGCCGGTTTTCTGGTCGGGACTTCTGCTTCTCTATATCTTTACGGTGAAATTCGGGGTCATTCCCGGTCCAGGGCGGCTGGATGCGCGTGTGGTGCCGCCGGAATTCGTGACCGGCATGTATACGGTCGATGCATTGATTGCAGGGCAGTTCGGAACGTTCCTCGATGCCTTGCACCATCTTGTGCTGCCCGCGTTCGTGCTGGGCTGGTCGGTTACCGGCATTATTTCGCGGCTGGTTCGCGCCAGTATGCTCGATGCGCTCAACCAGGATTATATTCTGGCGGCCCGCGCCAAAGGTGCCGGCGAAGCCAGAACACTTCTGCGCCACGCCCTGCCGAATGCAATGATCCCGACGCTGACCATCATCGGTTATTCGTTTGCCTATCTGATCACGGGCGCGGTTCTGACGGAATCCGTCTTCTCGTGGCCGGGCATTGGCTCCTATGCCGTCGACTCGGCAAGGTCACTCGATTACCCGGCGATCATTGGTGTTTCCCTCATTGGCGCTTCGGCCTTCCTTCTGGCGAACCTTCTCACGGACATCGCCTATGCCTTCGCCAATCCACGTATCAAACTGGGGTGATCGAATGTCTGCTCTCACCAGCGCCAAGGCGCAGAAGATTTCAATTCCAGTTTTGCGACCGGTGTTCATGATGGGTCTCCTCATCGTCGCGTTCTGGATTTTCGTAGCGCTGACGATCGATTTCTGGGCTCCCTACGATCCCTTGAAGATCGTCGGCCGGAAGCTCCTGGAGCCGTCGCTACAGCATTGGCTTGGCACGGATGCTCTGGGCCGCGACGTTTTGACGAGAACTCTTTATGGCGCACGCTATTCCATCGCCATTTCGCTTGTCGTCGTAGTCTGTTCCGTCTTCATCGGTTCCGTTCTGGGCGCCATCTCCGGCTTCTTCGGCGGCTGGATCGATAGTGTCATCATGCGGCTTGTCGATGTGACGCTCGCCTTCCCGCCGGTCCTGCTTGCCATGGCGGTCGCAGCGTCGCTCGGTCCGGGTTTGCAGAACGCCGCGGTTGCCGTCGTCGCGGTATGGTGGCCGGTCTATGCCAGATTGATGCGTGGGCAGGTTCTGGACGTAAAGTCCCGCGACCATGTCGAGGCGGCGCGTGCCGGGGGTGCCACATCGTACCGTCTTCTTACCAAACACATCCTTCCGCTGTCGTGGACACCCACCATCATCAGCGCGACGATGGATTTTGGTCAGGTCGTGTTGCTTGCGGCGTCGTTGAGTTTCATCGGCCTCGGCGCTCGCCCCCCGAGCCCTGAATGGGGATCGATGATTTCCGATGGGGCGGCACATTTCTATTCGTGGTGGGTCGCTTTCGGCCCCGGCATGGCGATCCTCACGCTCGGCCTCGGCTTCAACTTCGTCGGCGATGCGCTGCGCGACATCCTTGACCCAAGGAAGTGATGACTATGACAACCCAGCAACCGTTGCTTGAAGTTCAAAACCTGCACGTAACGCTACAAAACGGCATTGAAATTGTCCGGGGCGTCGATTTTGTTGCCGAAGCAGGGAAAGTTATCGGGATCGTCGGTGAATCCGGTTCCGGCAAATCCATCACCATGCGCGCCGCCCTTGGCTTGCCGCCATCTCGCGCAAGACTGTCTGGTTCGATCAAATTTCGCGGCGAGGAACTGATCGGCGCGTCCGAGCAGCGTATGCGCCGCCTGCGCGGCGCAAAGATCGGCCTGGTGTTTCAGGATCCTATGACCGCGCTCAATCCTGTTATTAAGATTGGCAAGCTGATATCCGAGGCGCTGCGTTTGCACAATCCGGGAATGTCGTCGGCACAAGCAAGGCGGCGGTCTATCGAACTTCTGGAACTGGTCTCGGTACCTCAGCCCGAAGTGCGCATCAACCAGTATGTCCACGAGTTTTCGGGCGGCATGCGACAGCGTGTGATGATTGCGATGGCTGTCGCCAACAATCCCGAAGTCCTGATCGCGGATGAACCGACAACTGCTCTCGATGTCACGGTGCAGGCGCAGATCCTCGAGGTGCTGAAGGATCTTCAGGATCGGCTATCGATGGCGTTGGTGCTTATCACCCACGATCTGGGCGTGGTCGCGGGTGCCGCTGATACCGTGGTTGTGATGTATGCCGGCAAGGTCATGGAAACCGGTCCTGTTCGCGATATTTTCTACCGGTCGCGTCACCCCTACACTCGCGGACTGCTGTCCTGTCTGCCCACGATAGCAGGCGGCGATACCAGGCTCGAACCCATTCCCGGCAGTCCTCCTTCGCTAAGCTCAAGGCCTTCAGGCTGTCCCTTTCATCCGCGCTGTTCCATCGCACGCGATGCATGCCGCACCACCGAACCTACTCTCAGGCAAGTGGATGGTGTGCGTACGTCCTGTCACTTCGCAGAAGAACTGCGTGTCACCGACCAACCATCTGCGGGCTTGTAAAGATCATGAACTCTAGCTCTCCATCACAGACCCCACAGGATGACACGATCCTTTCCGTACGCCAGATCACCAAGGACTTTGTGGTGAAGGGCGGCCTGCCCGGCTGGAATGCCGTTCGAAAGGTGAAGGCGGTTGGCGGCGTTTCATTTGATCTGGCAAGAGGTGAAACACTGGGGCTGGTGGGAGAATCCGGCTGCGGGAAATCGACGCTTGGACGGTGCATCCTCAGGCTTGTGGAACCGACGTCCGGCGAGGTTCGTTTCAAAAATACGGACCTCGCCACGCTTTCCGCAGAAGATATGCGCCTTTTCCGCCGCCACTTGCAAATCGTGTTTCAGGATCCGCTGGCGTCACTCCACCCGCGTATGAGAATTCGCGAGATCATCGCCGAACCGCTTCGTCTCATCGGCGTCAAAGGAAAGGCGGCACTGGACCGCGCGTCGCAACTGCTTGAACTGGTGCGTCTTTCCCCCGACCATGGCGACCGTTACCCGCATGAGCTTTCCGGCGGCCAGCGACAGCGTGTCGGCATTGCCCGCGCGCTTGCCCTGGATCCGGAAGTTCTGGTGCTGGATGAGCCGGTGTCAGCGCTCGACGTGTCGGTGCAGGCAGGCGTTCTCAACCTGCTGGAAGAACTTCAGCAGAAGCTCGGCATTGCCTACGTCTTCATCGCTCACGATCTTGCCGTGGTTCGCCATGTGTCCGATCGCGTCGCCGTTATGTATCTCGGAAAGATCGTCGAGATCGGCATTGCGGTACAAATCTATGAAGCGCCAGCCCATCCGTACACCAAGGCGCTTCTGTCCGCCGTTCCTCTTCCCGATCCCGATGTCGAACGTGCTCGCCAACGCATAACCCTGACTGGCGACGTACCAAGCCCCCTCAACGTTCCTTCGGGTTGTCCCTTCAGAACACGTTGCTGGAAAGCACAGGGCATCTGTTCGACGACTGTTCCGGAGCTGCATGGGCTTGAGCCCGGTCACGGCGTCGCCTGTCATTTCCCGGAGGAGCGGGGCACAGCGGAAAACCTGCCTCCACATGAAGCGGAAAGGGTGGTGCGGTGAAGACCATAAGCCCAAATCAGCAGCCTCTTGTTTTTGGAGCGATTGCCGACGACTTGACCGGCGGGCTCGAACTGGCATCGATGCTCGTCGCTCGTGGCATTCCAACCTCTCTCTCGGTTGGCAGCGACGCTATCGGCACGTTCAAAACGGCGCATGTCATCGCACTGAAGTCGCGGGTCGCACCTGTCGAGGACGCCGTTCATGCCGTGGAGGAAGCGCTGCGGATTCTGGTTGACCGCAATGCCCGGCAGATATTCTTCAAATATTGCGCTACTTTCGACTCGACACCCGCCGGAAATATCGGTCCGTGCACAGAGGCGATTATGGAGTGGATGGGTGTCGAGCAGGCGCTGTTCGTGCCAGCGCTCTGTGAGACAAAACGGACTGTCTATCAGGGGCATATGTTCGGCGGCGCCCAGCTGCTGGGTGAATCTCCAAAGAGATACGATCCCCTCACGCCGATGACCGATTCAAATCTCGTGCGCGTGCTTCAGGCGCAGAGCCGCCGCATTGCCGGGCTTGTCGATTATAAGATCGTGGACAATGGCGCAGATGCCATTCGCGCCAGATGCGACCAGCTTGCCGCGAGTGGAGAAGCGGCGCTTCTCATGGTGGACACGCTTTATGAGCATCACCTTGCCACCATAGCGGCAGCAGCCATGGACATGCCGCTGCTGACCGGAAACTCTTCCGTGGCTGCTTATTTGCCGCCCCTCTGGCTTGAACACGGGCTCGTGCAGCCTCCATCCCCGATAACGCTGGATGGCGTGGATGGACCGGGCGCTGTTCTGGTGGGAAGTGTGGCCGCTCAGTCCGCTGCGCAACTGGAGCATTTCGGCGCGTCAAACGCGGTATGCACCCTCGATATTGCGCGTGCTTATGCGGGTTACGATCTTGTTGCCGAGGCGCGGGCGTTCGCAGAAAAAGCAGTCGCCGACGGCCATGATTTTGCGATCAGCACCGCACTTCCGCAAATGCGCATCGATGCGTTGCAGGCGACGCATGGCCGGCACGAGTTGGCGGCGAAGGCAGAATCCATCCTTTCCGAGATTGCCAGAGTCATCGTTTTCGACCTCGGCATCCGCCGTCTGGTCGTTGCGGGTGGAGAAACGTCGGGATCGGTTGTGCGCGCCCTCGGTGTCACGGAATTAGACGTCGGCCCTTATCGCGAGCCAGGCTTCTCCCGTGCCCTGGCGACCAGACCATTTCCCATATCGCTCATGCTCAAGTCCGGCAAACTGGGCGGTATCGACATCCTTTCCACGGCACTGGACGAGATGCGCCGTCCCGTCGTGGAGAACCCCCTCACCAATCGTTGGCCGCCAAAGGGTTGAGCAAATGACATCCACGACCGAACATCTGCGCCAAATGCTGATCGATGCTTCAATGGCTGCCGAAGAACTCCGGCTCAACGCAGGCACCTCTGGCAATATCAGTGTCAGGTTCGAAGGCGGCATGCTGATTACGCCGACAGGTATCCCACCGAAATCGCTGCGCCCCTCATCGATAGTTGCGATGGAACTGGATGGCGGCTGGTCTGGCGAAATCACGCCTTCGAGCGAGTGGGCGCTGCATGCTGCAATCTACAAGGCGCGGTCGGACGTAGATGCGGTCGTTCACGCCCACCCGGACTACTGCGTGGCGCTTTCCTGCATGCGCCAGCCGCTTCCGCCCTTTCACTACATGATCGCCAGCTTCGGGGGCGACGATGTGCGGTGCTCGCGATACGAGACATTCGGTTCTCGGGAGCTTGCCGACGCCACCGTGGAGGCATTGCAGGGTCGCAACGCCTGCCTTCTGGCCAATCATGGAATGGTTGCCGTCGGAAAGAACGTCACGGAGGCTCTGTCGCGCACACAGAAGCTGGAAAACCTCGCCCGTCAATTCACGCTGTGCCGGTCAATCGGCGAGCCCGTGCTGCTGACGGATGATGAGCTTTTGTCGGTGAAGGCCAGATACAAGACATATGGAGTTCAGCCGGCAGTTTGATCCGTCGGCTCCCCCGCTTTGAAACAGCAGGGCGAACAAGAAACCGCAGTACAACATTGGTTGATCGGCCAGGAGAATGGAAATGGATATGGAAGGAAACCTGATGAACAATCGGGATAGCGAGCTTCTTGCCCGTGCGAATAAAGTCGTCCCGAACGGCGTTTGGGGACACATGGCAACGCGTGCCATCGGTCCCGGATATCCGCAATTCTTCGCGAAATCGGACGGTTGCCGCGTTTGGGATGTCAATGGGAACGAGTATATCGATTTCATGTGCGCGTGGGGGCCAAATGTCCTCGGATACAAGCATCCGGACGTCGATGCGGCAGCTCTGGCGCAGATCGCCAAGGGTGACGTCAACAACGGTCCCACCGACGTCATGGTCGAGCTTGCCGAAATGCTGGTTAGCACAGTGGACTATGCCGACTGGGCGATGTTCCAGAAAAATGGCACCGACGCGACGACAGCCTGCGTGACCATTGCGCGCGCTGCTACCGGAAAACGCAAGATTTTGATCGCCAAAGGTGCCTACCACGGTGCGGTTCCGTGGTGCTCACCATCTCTGGTCGGTGTCACGACCGAAGACCGCGCCCATATCATTCTGTTTGAATACAACGATGCGCAAAGCCTCGACGAGGCAGTGGCAGCGGCGGGCGACGATCTCGCAGCGATTCTCCTCACGGCTTTCCGCCATGATGTGAAGCGCGATCAGGAAATGCCAGACACGGCCTTCCTGAAACATGCCCGCGCGGTGTGCGACAGGGAAAATGCCGCGCTCATCATCGATGACGTTCGGGCCGGGTTCCGTCTGGATGTGCGCGGTAGCTGGGCCTCGCATGGAGTGAAACCAGATCTCGGTGCATATTCGAAGGCAATTGCCAATGGATGGCCGCTCGGGGCCGTGGTCGGTAATGACAAGATGCGGGACGGGGCATCGAAGGTTTTCGTAACCGGCTCCTTCTGGTACGGCTCGGCCGCCATGGCGGCGTCGCTCAAGACAGTCGAGATTCTTCGCGACACGAATGCACTGGCACATACTGAAGCGATGGGTAGCCAATTCAGGGAAGGTCTGGACTCTATTGCCAAGCAGCATGGCCAAAAGCTCATCCAGACGGGTCCGGCTCAGATGCCAATGATCCGCTTCGAAAATGATTCCGAGCTGACGCTTGCCAACCATTTTTGTGAAGCCGGGCTTCGTCACGGCATCTATCTTCACCCGAAACACAACATGTTCCTCTGCTCCGCGCACCAGTCGTCGGATATCAGCCGGGCTTTGGAGGCCGCTGACAAGGCAATGCGTGATCTCCGCTTGGTATTCGGCGACGGTTAAAAGAGGGAACCGGAACTGGTGCTTGCGCACCGTTGATCATTTTCGACTTTGCGCAGCGTGTACCGATACTGACCAAGAACCCGGCATGCCTGTCGTTCGGACACGCCCAGCTCCTTGGCGACATGGTCCACACGGTTTTGTTGCAAACCTATCCATTACGATCGGCGTGGCATTGATCTCCGGTAACGATCCGGAGATCAATGTTTTAAGGTCGGCATGTCGAGCAGCCTGTGATCTTGCTGTGTGCGCGCGATGGTATCTGACTTTGGCCTGGGTCTGCGCGAGCAGAAGTGCTGGCCGGCTTCACATATGCGGAGGCGACCTGGACGCAAACGCTCCCCGACTGGATCTGTTCGCATGTACGGATGTTCCGCTTCTTCGAAGGCCTTTCCACGACTGACTGTTCCTGACAATCTGAATCAGGTGTCAGTCGCGCCAGCCTTTGCGATCCCGAGATCAATCACAGCTACCGCACGAGGGCGTCCCATTCGGCGTCGGTGTTCTTCCGGCACCTTACTTCATGCCGAACCGACGTGCGGCTCTTGCCCGTCAGTGGCTCTCGCGCGGCACGGCAGCGCCGCGGCAGCCGACAAGAAAATCGAGGTCAGCCCCCGTGTTGGCCTGCATGACGGACTTGACGTACAGGCTCTGATAGCCGGTGGCCATGACGGGCTCAGGTGCCTTCCAATCCGCCCGCCGCTCGGCCAACAGCTCGTCCGAGACTTCGAGCGTTAGCGTTCGCTCCGCGACATTGAGACAAATCATGTCGCCCGTTCTGACCAGGGCAAGCGGACCACCGGCGGCGGCCTCCGGCGACACGTGCAGCACGACCGTGCCATAGGCGGTTCCACTCATTCGGCCATCGGATATCCGCACCATGTCGCGAATACCCCGCTCGAGCAACTTCTTCGGAAGCGCCATGTTTCCGACTTCCGCCATGCCAGGATAGCCTCGCGGTCCTGCACCCTTCAGAACGAGGATAGAGCTTTCATCGACATCGAGTTCGGGGTCGTCGATCCTTGCGTGAAAATCCTCGATGTCTTCGAAAACGACGGCCGGGCCGCGATGCGAAAGCAGTTCCTGAGAGGCGGCTGATGGCTTCAGCACTGCTCCGTCGGGAGCAAGATTGCCCCTGAGAACCGCGATTCCGCCATGTTCAACAAGCGGGTTGTCGCGGCTTCGAATGACCTCGGGACCGTAATTCACCACGCCGTCGATATTGGCACGCACGGATTGTCCCGTCACCGTAAGGGCATCGAGTTTCAGCAAGTCTGCAATCTCTGCCATGACGACCGGAATGCCGCCAGCGTAGCAAAAATCCTCCATGAGAAAACGGCCAGACGGCATCAGATCGACGATCGTCGGCACCTCTCTGCCTAACCTGTCCCAGTCCTCCAGCGTGAGGTCGACGCCGATACGTCCTGCTATCGCCAGAAGGTGAACCACGGCATTGGTCGAGCCCCCGATTGCGCCGTTGATGCGGATCGCGTTTTCGAACGCGTCCTTCGTCAATATTTTTGAAAGACGGAGATCTTCTTCAACCATCGCCACCGCCCGGCGCCCCGTCATGCGGGCGAGCCTGGCACGGCGCGCATCCACCGCGGGCCACGCGGCGTTCGTGGGCAAGGCAACGCCCAGGGCTTCGACCATGGACGCCATCGTTGACGCCGTCCCCATCGTCATGCAGTGGCCGGCCGAGCGCGACATCGCCCCTTCTGCTTCCATGAATTCCTGTGGACTCATTACACCCGCACGAACGTCTTCGGACAACTTCCAAACGTCGGTTCCAGAACCAATGGTCTTGCCGCGGTAGTGACCGTTGAGCATGGGTCCGCCTGAGATCACGATGGTCGGCAAGTCACAGCTTGCGGCCCCCATCAGAAGCGAGGGCGTGGTCTTGTCGCAGCCAGCCATCAGGATGACGCCGTCCATCGGGTTGCCACGAATGGCCTCCTCCACATCCATGGAGGCCAGGTTGCGAAACAGCATTGCCGTCGGCCTCAGATTGGACTCGCCACACGAGAATGCGGGGAACTCCAGTGGCAGGCCACCCGCTTCGAGTACGCCGGCCTTGATGTCCGTGACGAGTTCTCTGAAATGCGCGTTGCATGGCGTAAACTCGGAGAAGGTATTGCAGATTCCGATGATCGGACGGCCGTCGAATGCGTCATCCGGCAAGCCGCGATTTTTCATCCACGACCGGTGAATGAAGGCGTCCTTGTCCATTCCTCCGAACCAGGCCTGCGACCGTCGCTGCATTTTACCGTTCGACACCATTGCTTCCTATTTGTATGATGATTATATCATTTGTTATATATTTTATGAAATGATCGGACGTCAAGTGCCAAGCCGTCTTGATTGGTTTGTCGCAACAGCTTAGAGCGTCTATCGGGACAGACGGGGACCGCAAAAATGACAAGCGCGAGCAACGGAATGGGCGAAGGCCGTGCAGGTTCGGGCCGTGAACGATTCCATGATGCCGTCGTTGAAACCCTCGGGAGACGGATTGTCGGAGGTGCGTTGGCCTTCGGAGCGTCTGTTGGAACCGAGCAGGATTTGAGCGCGGAGTTCGGCACGTCACGGACGGTGATACGAGAGGCCGTGAAAATCCTCTCCGCCAAGGGCATCATCGACAGCAGACCCCGCAGTGGCACACGCGTCACGCATCCCAGTTCCTGGCATCTCCTCGATCCCCAGGTTCTCGCATGGAGGCTCGGCAGCCGCGATCACGCCGAGCAAGCCAGTGCGGATCTCTACGAGCTGAGAGCATCGTTCGAGCCGACGGCAGCAGAGCTTGCAGCCCATCGATCGAGCCCCCAGGACCTCCAGCGCATGAAGCACGCCCTTCTCGGGATGGCGCTTGCTACCAACATCGAGGAGAAGATCGAGCACGATCTGGCATTCCACAACGCGATCCTGGCAGCGACCGGAAATGTACTGTTTCAGGCGTTCGGAGCGCTGATCTCTGCCGCGCTGAGACACATTTTTCACGTCGGCCTCGAGAGGACGCCTGCCGATGACGAGCGTTGGATCAGGTGGCATCAGGACGTCTACGAGGCGATCGCGAGCGGGCTGCCGGATGCTGCGAGAGGCCAGATGGTCAAGCTGCTCAACGAAGGGCAGGAAGTGCAAAAGCTGAATTGGCACCGCTCCAAGGCAGGAGCGATGCCGGAATAGTAGATTGGGCTTCAACGGCCGAGCGGTCCCAGGCGCCCGGCATGAATGCGTACAAGGTCCTCCCCAAAAGATGTCGGACGCATCGCCGGAGCGCGGTCGAAAACCTCTAGCCCGGCACGTGCGGCAAACAGCCTCTTTCCGTAGCACATGAGATGCTCGATCCCCTGCATGATTGCGGTTACAGCCGGCAACATCGTCGTGTAGGTCGCCTCCGCCTTTTCGACGTCCCCTGCACGGAATTCCTGATAGGCGCGAACGGCATAGTCGATGATATCGGGAGCCAGGATGAACCCCGCGCATCCCGCCCGCAGGCCATCGACAAGCTCGAGGCCGCCTCTTCCGTTGAAGACAGGCACCCGGCCTCCGATCGTATCCATCAAGGCCTTGACGTCGATTGCCGAGCCTTCGGCCTTAACCAGGCGGATATTGCGGTGTTTGACCGTTAGCGCTGCGATATCCGCCCCGTTCAACCCGCGCCCAAGGAAGGCGGGGGCATTCTGTATGGCCACGGGAAGATCGGTCGCGTCCGCAACACGGCCGAAGAAGTCAATATATTCCTGCGCGCCGAAGGTACCGGCGATCGGAGGCTGGATGATGACCCAATCGGCTCCACTCTTCTCCGCGTGACGGATCTGCCCGATTTGTTCGCCCACCGAAGTGCCGAAGATCGTGAACGCCAGGGGAAGCCGTCCGGCGTTGTCCTCGGCAAGCCAGTCCATGACAGTGCGCCGTTCCGTTTCCGTCAGCTTCGCCACTTCTGTCGCAAGACCTAACGCCGCAAGCCCGTGCACGCCGGCATCAATTGCCAGCTGTGTCTGCCGGCGCATCGCATTTCGGTCGAGCCGTTCGTCTCGATCGAAGAACGCGTAGAGGATCGAATGGATGCCGTGAAGGCTCGCTGCATCGAAAGTCATGGACGTTCCCTCTCTCATTGACCGGAAAATTGAGCAACTGGGCTCGTCCGATGCCGACCAAGCGCCATCCCCAGGAGGCCCCCGATGATCAGCGCTGACGCAACCAATGTCAGAGCAACGTCATAGCTGCCGGTGGAATCCTTGATCCAGCCGATCACCGGGGGAAGAGCCAGACCGGCCACATTTGCCAGAGCGTTGATCAGCGCGATGGAAACCGCCGCGGCGACACCGGAGACATGTTCTGTCGTGACCGCCCAGAAGATCGGAATGACGGCCCAGTTCAAACCGACCGATAATACGATGAGTGCATAGGAAAGATAGGCATTGCCGGCATAGACGGCACCTAGCAGCATGCCTCCGGCAAGGGCCAGCGGAATTCCCAGATGGAGCGCCCGTTCGCGCCTTGCATCGGAATGCCGGCTATTAAAGAACATGAAGACGCACGCGACGAGGAACGGCAGAGCCGACAGAAGGCTCACTGCAAGATCTCCGCCACCTGAAAGGTTCTTGACGATCAGCGGCATGAACAGCGTGATGCCGATCGTTCCAAATGCCTGCAGCAACCAGAATACGGCAAGAAGCCACACGCGGCCGTTGGTGAATGCGGCATGCCACGCGGCATTGTGTGAGACGGGAGCCCCGGCCTGCTCCGTCGCAATCGTCTTTTCAAGACGCGACTGTTGAGTCGGCGTCAACCACGCCGCATCCGATGGTCGGTCTGGCAGAAAGCGAAGAACCGCGAAACCAAGCAGGATCGCGGGGATCCCTTCGATCAGGAATACCCAGCGCCAGCCGGACAATCCCAACAGGCCGTGAGCGTTCAACAGCAGGCCGGAAAGCGGCAAACCGATGACGGAGGCCAGTGCGGCACCGATGTAAAAGAACGACATGGCGTTCGCCCGGTCGCGCGACGGATACCATTTCGCGAGATAGTAGATAATGCCAGGCGTGAAGCCCGCTTCTGCAGCGCCGAGGAGGAGACGCATCCCGTAGAGCTGATGGGCGTTGGCCACGAATGCCATGCCCGCCGCCACGATACCCCAGGTGATCATGATGCGCGCGATCCATCGACGCGCGCCAAACTTTGTCAGGAGAATATTGCTCGGGATTTCGAAGACGATGTAGGTGGCGAAGAAAAGGCCCGCTGCAAGTCCATACATCTGCGCAGTGAGCTGCAGTTCCGCATTCATGCCCAGCGCGGCCACCGAGATGTTCGACCGGTCGATATAGGCGACCAGGTAGAGCAACATCAGGAAAGGTAGAATGCGAAAGTTTATGCGCCGGATCGCCTCGGCATTGTTGTCCGTTGTCATTTCTCTCCTCCGCGGCCGAATGCCACTGCATTCCGCCTCATCAAACATCATATGTTTAACATATGATGTTTGATTCTCAAGTTACGTTTTGCTTTTTTTGGTGCCATTGATGAAAACGTGTGGGAGCGCACCGTGACTGGCACGGGCCACAGGGAACGACATGAAAAGCAGCAAGCCGAACCGAACAAAGACAGTGGTCGAGGCTCTTGGCATTCGAGTAGCAAGCGGCCAACTCGCGCCCGGCGCACTGCTGCCTTCTGAAACAGAACTCGAGCAGGAATTCTCCGTGAGCCGGACGGTGATTCGCGAGGCGACCAAAATGCTTTCGGCCAAAGGGCTTGTCACTGTCCGCCAGCGCCACGGCACGCGCGTCAACCCTCGTCAGCAATGGACCTGGCTCGACGGTGAGCTGATCGATTGGCTTTCGAATGGACGGATTGCCAAGGCGGAATTGCTCGCCTTCGCGGAAGCAAGAGAGATCATAGAACCAGGAGCGGCAGCGCTCGCAGCGACACGGGCGAGCGTCGAGCAGCGAAAAGCGATCGTCGCAGCCTACAACCGGATGGAGGCCGAACAAACGCATCCCGGAAGGGCCGTCGCGGCCGACAAGGCGTTTCATCTGGCCATTCTGGAAGCGACCCAAAACCCCGTCTTGCAGAGTCTGCGCCACGCGATCGAATCGATTCTCGATGCCGTTTTTCCACACACGGTCGGAGCCTTCGCGCACAATCTGGAAAGCCACCAGAAACTCGCAAGCGCGATTGAGCGCGGCGACCCGGTCGCGGCGCGCGCCCATATGCAAGTTCTGCTGGGCGAAACGACCCAGTTTCTTGAAAACTGCAATATAGAGTAATCGTCGGTCCCCACCGCGATCTGACAGATCGCTCGCATCCTACCATGTCGATTGAACCAGTTAAGCCGCAAGCAGCGGAGCGCGTCCCCATGGCCCTTTCCGGTCACCCGCCGGTCTGGCCCGCAGCGGTCGATTCCTCCATCACGGCCGCGTGCTGCAGCGGCCCCAGTCCGACATCCTTGGTGCGAATCTGATCTCGTCGCGATCATCACGTGCAAGCGGCGGTCGCAATCGAACTGACGGGCTATCGACCGTCACCGGTCGCATTCCACAAACACCTTTCCAAAGCGAATAAAGGAGGGCTCAGGACGACCCGAGGCACATACGCCAAAAACGATGTGACACATTTGACGGATTGCTGCAGACACCCCACGAAATACTGTGGCCACCGGAGCCGAGGCGTAGTTGCGTCGCTGCTTTTCAGCAACCTTCGGTTTGGATATCAGGACTGTAGCGACAGACCTTGTTACCCTACCGAGATTTACATTGTGGGGGTCATTCAATGAATTTCAAAAGTATTTTACTCGGCTCTGTCGCCGCTTTCGCGCCAATTTCCGGCGTTTTCGCTACTGATGCAGTTGCTGCAGCTGAGCCAGAAGCGGTCGAGTATGTGCGCGTTTGCGATGCATACGGCACCGGCTATTTCTATATCCCGGGCACTGAAACCTGCCTTAAAATCGAAGGCTACGTTCGCTTCCAGGTGAACGGCGGCCCGACCAATACCACTTCTGACTGGGATGCGACGACACGCGGTCAGGTCCAGTTTACCGCCAAGAGCGATACCGAGTATGGTCCCCTCACGGGCGTAATCGTGCTTCAGACCAATGCGGACAACGCAAACAGCCAGATAGCGAAGCTCGACTCCGCCTACCTCGATATCGCCGGCATCCGCGCCGGCCTGTTCTACAGCTGGTGGGACGCCGGTTTGTCCGGCGAAACCGACGATCTGGCATCTGGCCCGACGCTTCACAACTCGCTGCGATATCAATACGAGGTCGATGGCTTCTATGCGGGCGTCAGTCTCGATGAGCTTGAGGATAGCAAGTACTATAAGGGTAAAGCTGCGAATAACGTAGGCGTTGCTGTCGGCGTCGGCGGCAAAGCCGGTGCCTTCACATATCAGGTGACTGCCGGCTATGACACCGACAACGAAGAAGGTGCCGTTCGCGCCATGGGAACCGTTGCAATTGGTCCGGGTACACTCGGCCTCGGCGCCGTTTATGCCAGTGGTCCAAACGCCTACTATAACGCGGCGGAATGGGCCGTCGCAGCAGAGTACGCAATCAAGGCCACCGACAGGCTCAAGATCACCCCGGGTGTTCAGTACTACGGCAATTACGGCATCAGCGGCACTGAGTTCGCGGACAACAGTGCGTGGAAGGTCGGTGTCGCGGTTGAATACCAGATTGTCGATAACTTTTACGCCAAGGCTTCGGTTCAATACCTTGATCCGGATGTCGACACCGACGTGACGAGCGGCTATTTCCGGCTGCAGCGCGCGTTCTAAGCTCATCCAAGACTCCGCGCCTGGCCCAGGTCAGGCGCGATATTGTTCGTGGATTTGAGGCACTCGATAATACCAAAATCGCGTAGATTAGAAGGAACGGAGCAACCTGCGCAGGCTCAACCTGATCGCCGTCCTATGGATGCTGTTGGACGCTCAGACCGCCATCGACGGTCAGGCAGGTGGCATTCATAAAAGGGCACTCGTCGGAAATCATGAAGACCGCAGCCATTGCAATCTCTTCCGAGGTCGCGATGCGCCCTGCCGGGTGAAGCTTCATGGTCTCAGCCTCGGCGGCCACAGGGTCGGGAAAGCTGTTCCAGTATTCCGTGGCTTTCTGCGTCAGCACATAGCCGGGAGCAAGCGCGTTCACGCGAACGTTCTTTGATGCGTATTCGATCCCTAACGACTTCGTCAGGCCGAGAAGTGCATGCTTTGCCAACGGATAGGGAAACGTGTGCGGAATGATGGTGAAGGCATGCGTCGACGCAATATTGAGAATTGCGCCGCCGCCTTGCTCGATCATCCCCGGCAGCACGGCCTTGCAGCAATTCCATGCTCCGCGAACATTGACGTCGAAGCAGCGATCCCAATCTTCATCGGACGACTTCAAAGGCTCTGCAAAGACGTTGACCCCCGCATTGTTCACGAGCGCGTTCAGCGAACCGATTTCATCACCAGCGCGCTTGACCGCGATCGCGATAGCACTCGCATCGGTGATATCCGCAGCCAGGCTCCCAAGCTCTGCACCATCTGCTCGCAAGGCGTCCGCAGTTTCTCTCAAAAGCGCCGCATCCCTGTCGACGAGAAAAAGGCGGGCTCCCTCCCGGGCACAGGCCCTGGCTATGGCAAGACCAATGCCCTGCGCCGCTCCAGTGATGAGGATGCGTTTGCCGACTAGCCGGTTGGCCATCTTCAATTCTCCTTGCTAACGCCCGTGTCTGCGACAGGCAAATCTCTGTTCTTCCCGGCAGGGTCTCACCTGGCACAAGCCGCTTCAATCCGCCAAATGTCGCCGCTTGGCGGATGCTGTCTCGCAGTACCGCCGGCTCTGACGGCATGCAAAGCTGAAACCTGACGACCGCTAAATCCGCGACCACAGCCGGCGATCCGGCATCCCAATATCGCGGAATGGAATACCTGCCTTGCGTCCCACGGCCTCGACTGGGCGAGCGCACTGCTCAGACAAGATAGCGAGACGCTGATACCAGCTCCCGATCTTGTCCGTGCAGCGGCCCTTGATCACCCGCGCCGCCCCGCAGCGGAAGATCGCAGGTTGTCCAGGAGGACGGCGACCAACAGGATGAGGCCACGCACGACATACTGATAGAATGCCTGGATATTTAGCAGGTTCATGACGTTTTCCGCGATACCCATGATCAGCACGCCGACGATCACGCCGGTCATCGCCGCTCTTCCGCCCGCAAGGGAAACGCCGCCGAGAACGCAGGCAGAGATGACCGAAAGCTCCAGTCCGGTCGCAGCGTTCGGCTGTCCGGAGGTGATGCGCGAAGCTAGCAGGATGCCGGCGATCCCGCAGACGATGCCCTGAAGGGCGAAGATCCAGATACGCATATTGACGACGTTGACGCCGGCAAGACGCGATGCCTCCGGGTTGCCGCCGATCGCCAGAGTGTTCTTCCCGAACACCGTGCGGTTGAGGATGAAACCAAAGATGATGAAGAGAAGGATCATGATCCAGATTGGCGTCGGAACGGTCAGCAACCGCGACAGCGCCAGCTGATAGAAGGCAGGATCGTTAATTCCAACCGCGCGGCCGTCCGAAGCGATCAGCGCCAGCCCGCGGACGATCTGCATGGTGGCGAGCGTGGTAATCAGAGCATTGATGCGGAACTTGGCAATCACGATGCCGTTGACGAAGCCGACAATGCCGCCGCAGACGATCGCAGCCAGCAGGCCGAGCGGAATAGAACCAGTGGCGTTCGAGACCATGACGGCCACCATTCCGGAAAAGGCGACGGTCGAACCGACGGAAAGGTCGAAGTCGCGGGAAGCGAGGCAGAACATCATCGTGCAGGAGACGATCCCGATCGTGACGACGGATTGCAGGAGCCCGAGCATATTGCGTTCGGTCAGGAAGTTCGGCACGAGAAGCGAGACGACGACGAACGCAAGCGCGAAGATCACGACAAGACCTTGTTCGCCGAGGAGGATTTTTTTCAACGAGTTCATCACTTAAAGTTCCTGATTAGATTACGCCCGCAGCGTTTCGGTCCGGCAGCGCCGCCGTCAGAATGCTGCGCTCGTCGAATTCCGGGCGGGCGACATTCGCCACGACCTTTCCCTGACACATGACCATGATGCGATCGGAGATGCCCATGACCTCCGGCAACTCGCTCGAAATCACGACAATCGCCATGCCGCCCGCCGCAAGCTCGTAGAGAATGTCATAGATCTCGGATTTTGCGCCGACGTCGATCCCGCGCGTTGGCTCGTCAATGACGAGAACCTTGACGCCCTGCTCGGAAAGCCAGCGGCCGAGAATGACCTTCTGCTGGTTGCCGCCCGATAGGTTGATGATGTCCTGCTTGCGTGACGGTGTCCGCACTCGCAGTTTGGCGATGAATTGATCTGCGACCGCCGCCTCTTTTTTCAGGCTCAGAACACCAAAGGGGGAAAAATGCCGGCGAGAGGAAATGGCGATGTTTTCCTCGATCGAGCGACCCTGAATGATCCCGTCAAATTTCCGGTCTTCGGGGCAAAGTACCATGCCGGCGTTGATTGACGCCTTCGGATTGTTGGGAGATACGCCAACACCGTCGATCGAGACGGTTCCCTGTCGACGGTGATCGGCGCCATAGAGCAGCCGTGCCATCTCGCTTCTCCCGGCCCCGATGAGGCCGAAGAAACCGAGGATCTCCCCTTTGCGGACGCAGAAGCTTATCGGATCGGCCAATCTTGAGCCGGAAAGGCTCTTGACGTCCAACCGTACGTCGCCAAGCGAGCGTTCCCGCCAGCCCCATATGTTGCTGATCTCGCGACCGACCATCTCGGCGATGATCTGCTCGCGGGACGTATCGGCGACCCGATCATGATGGGCGGCAAGCTTGCCATCGCGCAGCACAGTCAGGCTATCGCAGAGACGGAAGATCTCGTCGAGGCGGTGCGAGACGTAGAGGATGACTGTCCCCTTGGTCTTGAGCGTCGCAATCATGGAAAACAGGATCTCGCTTTCACGGGAGGAAAGCGATGATGTGGGTTCGTCGAGCGCGATCACCCGCGCATCGAGCATGACCGCCTTGGCAATCTCCACCATCTGCCGTGCGCCGATGGAAAGCGACGAAACCTTTGCCGACGGATCCACCTCGATACCGATTTCATCGAGCTTGGCTTTCACTGTTTCGACCAGCGTCTTTCCATTGATGACGCCGCCCTTTGCCGGGAACCGCCCAAGCCACAGGTTTTCTGCAACGGTCAGCTCGGGTACGAGCTGCAATTCCTGGTGAATGACGACGACGCCGGAATGAAAGGCATCGCGAACCGAGCCATATTTCTGCTCTTCTCCGTCAATGACGATGCCGCCGCTATCGGCAGACTGGTCGCCAGAGAGAATCCGGATGAGAGTGGATTTGCCCGCACCGTTTTCGCCCATGAGGCCATGAACGGCCCCTTTCCCAACGCTGAAGGAAATATTTGAAAGCGCCTGGACCCCAGGATAACCTTTTGAAATGCCATTAAATTCTAGGAAGGCCATCATCACTCCGCCGAGAAAACCCGGCGGCACGTCGCGCGCCGCCGGGTGGGATGATCCTGGTAATGATTACTGGATTCCAAGGTCCTTGCGGACCTTCTCATAGTCACCGCGCAGCGCCAGCGAACCCGAAGTCAGGGTCAGCTTTTCAGGCGCCTTGTTGTTGGCAATCCAGTCATACATGTTGAGCGCGGTTTCATAGCCGTGACGCTTCGGCGAAATGATCACGGACCCGAAAAACCCCGTTGCAGACGGCTTCTTGAATTCGTTGATCGCGGACTCCGCGCCGCCAATACCGACGGCGATCACGTTATCTGCTGGAATTCCAACGCTCTCGGAAGCCCGGACGGCACCCAGCGCTGCCTCGTCGTTCAGACCGAACGCAACCCAGTACTTCACGTCCGAATGCTTGTTGAGAACCGTCGTTGCCGCGTTGAGCGCCGCTTCCGTATCCGTCTTCGCCTGCGGGGCGTCGTAGATGTTGGCAGCCGGGAAGCCGGCAGCCTTCAGTGCAGAGATCGCACCTTCGACACGATCGACAGCCGTAGGAAGCTGGTCGTAGGAGACGCGGATCGCGCCGACATTTTTCATGTCCCAGCCGCGCTTTTTGATCTCATCGGCGATCGCCTGTCCGACGGTCTCGCCAATCTTCGTGGCGGAGATGCCCATATGCGGCACATCTTCAAGGGGCTTGCCGTCGGCGCCCACGAGCCGGTCATCAACCGTCATCAGCTTGAGCTGGTTGGCTGCCGCCTTAGCGACGATACCCGGACCGAGTTTCACATCAGGCGTGCAAATGATGAACCCCTGCACGCCCTGCGCACCGAGGTTGTCGATTGCAGACTGCACCTTCTCACCGTCTTCCGCGCCGATCTTGACGACGGTAAAACCCTTTTCCTTGCCCGCCTGATCTGCAAATTTCCATTCGTCCTGGAACCATGGCTCCTCTGGCTGCTTGACGATGAAGCCGATCTTCACATCCTCGGCAAACGCTGATCCCGCCGCCATGACGGCAAGCGTGCCAGCAAGAATCGCTGCTTTAAATACGCGCATTCTTCTCTCCCAAAAAATCTAATCGACCTGCCTCCCAGGTCGCAACAATCGGACTAGGGTATTTCATCGCATCAGTCAAGTTATTGTATGATGATTAGTTTCATAATCAGCCGGGCTTCCTGCTGGACGGGCAACGGCCCTGCGGACGGTCGACGCGCACCCTCGAATGCCCCTGATTTTGGATAGGCTGCCCCCTAATTCCAACTTGTTTGGGGCGGCGATTTCACTGTCTGCGCCATTTTATGAGCATTACGACATCTTGAACCGCTGCCTTT
The DNA here is from genome assembly GCF_056406295.1 of Rhizobium sp. P1_C7. Taxonomy (NCBI): domain Bacteria; kingdom Pseudomonadati; phylum Pseudomonadota; class Alphaproteobacteria; order Hyphomicrobiales; family Rhizobiaceae; genus Rhizobium; species Rhizobium sp. P1_C7. The sequence continues at coordinate 46,546 of NZ_JBFUAL010000024.1, read as the reverse complement.
AGCGCTTTAGAGCGTAAGGTGGCGACGATGGGGAATCTGAAATGAAAAAGACGGAAGATGATGACGGAAGCTCCTATCGTGAACGTTTCCATGACGTCGTAGTGGATGCTCTGGGGCGGCGAATAATCAGCGGAGAGTCACCCCCCGGCTCGCTGATAGGACCCGAGCAGGTTCTTTGCGACGAGTTTGGAACGTCCCGAACCGTTATTCGGGAGGCAGTCAAAATTCTGTCAGCGAAAGGCATTCTGGAAAGCATACCGAGAAGCGGGACACGCGTGATGCCGCCCAGTTCGTGGCACCTTCTCGACCCGCAGGTCCTCGAATGGCGACTGGACAGCCCCGGGCACAATAGAAAAGCCCGGCAGGACCTTTACGAACTCCGGGCCTACTTTGAGCCGAGTGCCGCCGAACTTGCTGCGCGGCGCTCAAATTCTCAGGATCACCAGCGCATGAAGCATGCGCTCCTCGGCATGGCGCTCGCCTCGAACTGCGAAGAAATGATCGAACACGACCTGGCATTCCACAAGGCAATCCTGGCTGCCACCGGAAATACCTTGTTTCAGGCATTGGGGACGCTGATTTCCACCGCGCTTCGACAAGTGTTTACGATCGATCTCGCGAATACGACGCGTGACGACGATCATTGGATCAGGCGTCACCAGGATGTCTACGAGGCGATCGCCAGGCGAGAGCCGGAAACGGCTCGCGCCCATATGATGGAATTGCTCAGCGACGTTAACGCACTTCAGCAGCCTTAGTGAGAAGCCCGGTTCGGGATTAGTCCTGCATCTGATGGCTAGCTGCCATTTCGCACATCAAGGGCGACCCCACCAACAAGCTCAATCCCGTCGAACGCGACGAGGGCGGGCCCAGGCCCACAGGCGCCTGCGCGATCATGCCCATGCAAACCTGTTCATGTGGTGCGAAGAAGCTTTCCATGGCTGCGTTGTCGAAGCAGTTTCCCTTGCGTGGCATGCTTTGGGCGATGTTACAACATCGAGCGCATCAGGTTGAAACTCAAAGGGCTGAGCCCCGTGAAATAAAGGACCCACCTTAAATCATCCATGAACCGTCCAACTTTACGGGGTCAGTTCAGAACCGGTTTTTTTTGTTGTGCCATAGCATCAGGTGGGCTCTGTTATAAGTTTTTGGCAGAAGCTTATAACGTTGACATTAGAGGGGCGAGTTATAAGGTAGTGGCAGAGACTTATAACGCCCTGTGAAAATGAACGGAGCCGAGTTTGTCGCCGAGAGCTGCCGCACTCCAGAAGGAAGAAATGCCAATGATGAAAGAGATCGACATCAGCTATCGGACGATGTTCGCGGAGTTGGCGCAGCGGACGCTCGACGCACAATTCGCAGCAGACTTTCCCATGGAGGGATGGTTCGTAACCGTCACCGTGAAGGCCCGCGATTACTGGTATTTCGATCTCCCTACTCCCGAGGGAAAGGACAAGCGAAGCTATGTCGGTCCACACAGCGACGAGGCAATCACGGCGCGGGTGAAGGCCCACAAGGCGATTAAGGACAACATCCGGGAGCGGAGGCGCATGGTCAGCACGCTGCGCCGTGCTGGCCTCCCCGGCCCCGATCAATTTGCAGGCGACGTTACAAAAGCCCTCGCCGACGCCGGATTGTTCCGACTGCGAGCTGTCCTGATAGGGTCGGTGGCATTCAGCACCTATGCGGGGATGCTGGGGGTCCGGTTGCCCGCGGCGGCAATGCAGACTGGCGATGCGGATTTCGCGCAGGACTTCGCGATCTCAGCCGGGGTCGAAGACAGTTTGCCGCCCGTGTTGGAGGTCCTCCAATCGGTCGATCCCGAGTTTCGGGCGGTTCCGCACCAAGCGGACAAAGCCAAGGTGGTCGCCTTCCAGAACACCAAGGGCTACCGGGTGGAATTCCTGACGGGAAACCGGGGATCGGACGAACACACGGGGAAGCCGTCGCCCATGCCCGCCCTCGGCGGCGCGTCGGCGGAAAACCTGCGGTTCCTCGATTACCTGATCTATGAGCCTGTCCGCACGGTGCTTCTCCACCGCGAAGGCGTGAACGTGCTAGTCCCCGCTCCCGAACGGTATGCCGTCCATAAGCTGATCGTGTCCTCCAGAAGGCTCACCGACACGCTGGGACGCGTGAAAGCGGACAAAGACCTATTGCAGGCGGGCTTGCTCTTCGAAGCACTCATAGAGACGCGCCACGGCGACGAGCTGGCCGATGCTTGGGCGGAGGCATGGGATCGTGGGGATTCGTGGAAGGAAGGTATGACCAACGGCCTCCTGCGACTGCCTGACAATGGTGTCAAAGCGCTCGGCAAGGCTCTCGGCCCCGAGGTGGTGGAAGGCTCGGTGAAAAGGTGATCGGGCAGATGATGATCGTGCCAAACGAATTTTTGGGTCTGGCGAGCCTATGCTGGAAAGACGGCTCCATCACCCGATAGACGCGTTTGGCGTTCGTCCATCGGGACCATGCCCACGCATCTCGGGTGACTTGATGCCTTGACCTGTTTCCTCCCGTCAGATCCAACCGTCCCATTTTCCCCGTTTTGAATTCGAATTTCTTACCCGCCAAAATGGCGGTTCACAGCTGATGACCCGTTCATTGACTATTCCTTTGCTGGCACGAACGCCTAAAGAGCGTGATGGATCAAAGGGTTGCAGGCCGGCGAGCGGCACGCCCATGAGAAATTCCGCACCCTCCTACATCCGACGGTTGCCGCCTGCAATTGCCAACGTCTTGCCAGCATCGACCCGCCAGGACAGCGACCAGTCGACATAATTTTTCCTCGGGCGGTGACCTGATGAGAGCGCACGGTCGCGACACCTTGTGCCCGGTGGAGACATCCGGTTTCGCGCGAGATATGCCTGGTTTTCATCGATGTCGGGACGTTGCATCGCTGACCACGGGCCTCGTCGAAAAAATGGCTGTGACCGGCACGCGGAAGAACCTTGATAATCTCGCCGGGGAAGCGATACCCTCGCGCAATGCCTGAGCGCAAATGCACCGTCAGACCATGAAAATCTTGGCCGCCCAATGGGAAGAGTGACGAACGAGGGCAGGATACGACCGGACACAATTGACCTGTCCGATCGGAAAGGAGGACGGCAGGCTCGTCCTCCCCTTGCAGCCGCTTACGAGGCCTGACGCACTGCTCCCGATGCCTGACGCTTCGGCAGCTTCCAGCCTGGCCGAACGAAATGGCATGTGTAACCGTCCGGAATACGCTCCAGATAGTCCTGATGCTCCGGTTCGGCTTCCCAGAAATCACTGGCCGGCGTCACTTCAGTCACGACCTTACCTGGCCAGAGATTGGAGGCCTCTACATCGGCGATCGTCTCTTCTGCCACACGCTTCTGTTCGCCACCGGTGTAGAATATCGCCGAACGATAGCTCGCGCCGCGATCATTGCCCTGACGGTTCATGGTCGTCGGATCGTGGATCTGGAAGAAAAACTCCAGAAGATCGCGATAGGCGATTTTCGAGGGATCGAAGATGATTTCGATGGCCTCTGCATGATTGCCGTGGTTGCGGTAGGTCGCGTTGGCCACCTCGCCGCCGGTGTAGCCGACGCGAGTGGCAATGACGCCATCATAGCGACGAATGAGGTCTTGCATGCCCCAGAAGCAACCACCGGCGAGAACTGCGCGTTCAGTTGTCATCGAACTTCCTTCCATTTAGCATCCCTGGTGTTCTATCGTTCCGATCCGTTCCCGCCGCCATCAATTCGATCCGGCGTTTGCAACGAGAACTGGCTTGGCGCGATAATCCTTCGGGAAAATCTTCTTGAGGTTTTCGATCTTAGGCAGATCGTTGACCACTATATAGGGATAGGTCGGGTTGTTTGTCAGGAAGTCCTGATGATAATTCTCGGCTGCGTAGAATGACGTGCCCGGTTCGATCCTGGTGACGATCGCAGCATCGAAGACACCGGCATGATTAAGCTGGCTGATATAGGCCTTTGCGACTTTCGCCTGCTCGTCGTTGGCCGGAAACAGGGCAGATCGGTACTGCGTTCCGGTGTCGGGTCCCTGCCGGTTGAGTTCGGTCGGATCGTGTGCGACCGAGAAGTAGATCTGCAGGAGGCGGCCGTAGCTCACCTGCTTCGGGTCGAAGACGACCTGCACGGATTCCGCATGACCGGTATCGCCGTTGCTCACCATCTCGTACTGGGCGGTGTTCTTGTTTCCGCCCGCATACCCTGACTTTGCACTGATGACGCCGTTCACGTGCTGGAAGACACCCTGGACGCCCCAGAAGCACCCACCCGCGAAAATGGCAGTCTCTTTGTCTGACGCTGCCCGTTCGTCCACTGCAGGAGCCGGAATCATGCGTGCCTCCTCCGCCGCGGACGGGGTGAAGGAAAATGCCGAATATGCCGCCAGCATGACGGCCGCGCCAAGAGCGATAGAGTGCACGGGACGTTGACGCTGACGTGATTGCTGAAGCTCGTTCATAGAGATTTCCTCTCAGCCGAAAGTGAATTGCAAGCCTGAACGCCAGGATCGAGAAAGCGGATTTCAAACGTATCTCCCGGACCAGCCAGCTTCGAACGACGGGATGCATCGTCTGCCGGCGCAAACAGGATCATCGTCTATGCCCTTGATCAGGCCGAAGCCGGATGAAATTTCAACGCGACCCCATTCAGACAGTAGCGCAGGCCAGTCGGCTTTGGCCCGTCGTCAAAGACATGCCCGAGATGTCCGCCGCAACGGCCACAATGGACCGCCTCACGTACCATTCCAAGCGTGGTATCTCGCGTCGTGCCGATGACCCTATTGTCAAGCGGCGCCCAGAAACTCGGCCAGCCGGTGCCGCTGTCAAACTTCGTGCTCGAAGCGAAGGCGTTCTGCTCGCAACCTGCGCAGGCGAAATTGCCCTTGCGTTCTTCGTGAAGCAGCGGGCTCGTGAACGGCCTTTCGGTTCCCGCCTGTCGAAGAACCGCAAATTGGTCAGCCGTCAGCAGTTTCTTCCATTCGTTATCTGTGTGTGTAACGGCAAACGTTTCGCGAGCGTTTGCGCTGACGCCTGTGAACGCGAGCCGCAAACCGATCGCAGCAACTCCAGCATCCAGAAGTAGGCGACGTCTGTTTAACACGTTCTTGCTCCGCACCTAAATCAGCATGGCACCTTACCAGCTACGAATCCGAAACGCTTTTTGTTACAGCGACCGCAACAAATCCTGGAATGCGATGCTGGCGCTTGGAGCACCCGACCAGCCGAGTCAGTGTACCTTCCGGAATATTTTCTATTCCGCACCACCGTTCACAACAACAACATCGATCTCATTTTGTCGTGATCGATGCTGCTCATTGGAGAGCCCGGAATTTCCTGCAGACCATCAGGACAAACCCGCAGCTTACTGCGACAGTGCTGCCTGCGCTTATCAACCGGAATAGCAGCCTCACTGTCAGGAAGACATCCCATGGCTTGCCATTGCCGAACGAAGCAACCCAAGCCCTACAGGAGCTCGCCGCCTTCGCACGCCGGGCCCTCGAGGAAGAGAACCGCCTGGCTACACTCTCAGTAGAGCAGCTCAGCCACGCCAAGCACTAGGCCACTTGAAGGGATCGTCTGGCAGTGGGAGAGACAAAGGCGGTCAACAGATAAGCTTCAAATATCGAGAGGTCGGCAGCGATGCTGCCGACCGCTCTCTTCTTATTATTTCTTATCTTGCTGCGAGTGCACCTCGGAAGCGCGAGATCCAGGGGCGTTGGTCTGGTCGCCAGCGCCATACGGCCCGGCGCCCGTGCCATTGCCCCCGACCCAGTCGCCATTGCCTTTGACCTGAGACGATAGTTGGCCGATGGTCGAACCGTTCGACTTCGCGTTGTCGTTGTTGGTCATAGTCGCGCCAGCGAACGCCGATGTGGCAAGCAGCGAGAGAAATGCTGCCAATGCAAACTTCTTCATGATGTTTATTCTTCCCCTAGACTACGGACTATTCCGTATAGCTCATATATACACTCGCTTCACCTACGGTAAGTAAGTAGAAACCATGTTCACAGGTCTGAGATCGACCAAATTTGGGTGGATCCCGCAGGTCGAGACTAGCCGCGTGGGGAGGCTACAGAGACGTCTTGAGCCTGATCCGGTTCGCCGGCATCAAAGCGATCTCCTCGAGCTGGAAAAGGGCGCTTACGATCTCGTTTTGCTCGAAACCGGCTGCGACAAGCGAGGGACCGATGTCCAAGAGGTTGATCGGCGTGGATGGGTCGGCTTTGAGTGTTCGGAGTTGGGCGAAAATAGCGGTTCTGATTTGGTCGAAACGGTCCATGGGAGACTCTTAAACGAATTGGTGCTGTCATGTTGTGATGATTAAAACGCCGTCGCGCCCTTCTCGATCCAAGCCGTTGCTTCGCGATGATGGCCGGCCGCTGCAAAGCCGCCCGTCCGCAAGCGTAATCCCGCTTAGCTGGCCCTCCCCTTTGATCCCATGCCTGCCCTTGTGGAACCGGCACTTGCCGCACTCAAGCAAAAGCCGCGTTCGGGCGACGAATGGGCGTGGTAGAAATCAAATGGGACGGATACCGGCTCGCGGTCCACGCTGAAGCCTCTGGCGTCAAAATCATCACCCGGGGCGGCTATGATATCGCTCAGACCTGGCGATGGCTTCGTCGCGGGACCTGCTGTAGGATATTGACCGTAACACATCGCCCTCCGAGAAAGACCGGGATGGAGCGCCGTCTTGCAGCAATCCTGATCGCCGATGTCGTCGGTTACAGCCGCCTGAGCCACACCGACGAGGAGGGTACCCGCGCGCGTTTCCAGGCGGATCAGAATAACGTCTTCGAGCCTGCGCTCGATCGTCACCACGGCCGTCTGGTCAAGACCATGGGCGATGGTTTGCTGGTCGAATTCCACAGCGTTGTCGATGCGTTGCGCTGTGCGGTCGAGGTTCAACAACTCATGGGCGTCAACAATGCCGCTGCGCCCGAGAATCTCCGGCTGGATTTCAGAATCGGCATCAATCTCGGCGACGTCATCGTCGAGGGGGAAGACATCCAGGGGGATGGCGTCAATATTGCGGATCGAATACAAGTCCTGGCAGAACCCGGCGGCATCGCCATCTCCGGCACGACATACGATCAGGTGAAATCGAAAGTCCCGGTTGGCTTTGCTTCGCTCGGCGAGCAACGGGTAAAAAGCATCGCCGAGCCGGTCAGGGTATATCGCGTCCTGCTTGACCCGAGTGCCGCCGGAAAAACGGTCGAAACTCGCAAGCGCCTGTCACCTCGCCGCCTTGTTGCGGGCGTAGCTGCGGCCGTTGTCCTGGCTCTTGCCGGTGCGGCGCTGTGGTGGCAGCCTTGGCCGCTCGCAAAACACACGCAGGTTGTCCAACGTTTCGCTTACCCGCTGCCGGACAAACCCTCGGTTGCCGTTCTACCATTCATCAATGTCAGCGGCGACACCGAGCACGACCATCTCGCAGAGGGATTGACTGACGACCTCATCACCGAACTGTCCAAAGTGTCCGGTCTCTTTGTCATCGCGCGCCATTCGGTTTTCGCCATCCAGAGCTCCGTCAGCAAGATCCAGGACGTCGCTGCCGAACTCGGTGTTCAGTACGTCCTGGAAGGCACATTGCAGCGCGCAGGGTCACGGCTGCGGATCAATGTCAAACTGATCGACGCAGTCAGCGGCCTCTCGCTCTGGGCCGAACGCTACGATCGCCAATATGCCGACCTCTTCGTCGTTCAGGACGATGTGATCGGCAAGATCATCTCGGCCCTTTCCGTCAAGCTCAGCGCGCACGAGCGCGACCAGTTGGCGCGAATACCGACCGAAAATCTCGAAGCCTACGACTATTACATGAGGGGCGAGCAGGAGGGTTTCATCTACAGGGATGTCGACACCTATCGCCGCACCCTGTCCTTCTATCAAAAAGCAATCGATCTCGATCCGGGCTTTGCCAATGCTCACGCGGGAGTTGCACGCGTGGCCGTGGATGTGTGGCGCAATGACTACAATTATCTCTGGTCGGCCGCCGTCGCTCGCAAGATCGCCTATGATGCCGCCGGACAGGCCCTCAAACTGGATCCCAACAACGCCCGGGCGCATACGGTGCTCGCCCTGTTGCAGTGGGTTGACGGCCGAGAGGCCGAGGCAAGGAATTCGGCCAATATTGCGGTCGCGACGCAGCCAAACGATGCGGAAGCGGCCGCAAACCTCGCGCTTATTCTCGTTCACACAGGAAGTCGAGAAAAGGCGGTAGCCGAAATCGAGAGAGCTTTGCGGTTGGATCCCTCGCCCGCGCCAAGCTTTCAACTCTTGGCCGGGATCGTCTTTTACACCGCGGGCGACGATCCGCGAGCGATTTCCTTGTTGGAGTCGACGCTCGACACCTTGCCGAAAGTTGAGCCGGCGCGTGAATATCTGGCCGCAGCCTACGCCGACCAGGGCAACGAAAGCCGGGCCGCAGTGGAGACGGCAAAGCTCTTGGAGCTTTTTCCGGAAAGCAACCTCTCCTACTACAGCTATCTCTACGACTACTGGCGCGATGGTGACCTGCAACGTCATCTGGCGGGGCTGCGAAAGGCCGGCATTCCCGAATGGCCCTTCGGCTTTATGGGCAAGGAAGCCGACAGGCTCGGCGAGGCGGACCTGCGCAATCTCGTCGACGGCAAGAGCTGGACCGGAAAACACAAGAACGGCACCGATTTCATGCAATATTTCGACAAAGCCGGAAATACCGCCTATCGCAGCACGAATACCAGCATCACGGGCGTTATCGAGGTGCGGAGCGACAGCCTGTGCGAAAAATTCGATGGCTATTTCCTGGACCGGATGGTGTGTGGCCACGTCTATCGGAACACCTCCGACGAGCAACGTGACAGCGACTACGTCCACGTGACACCACGGGCACTGACGTTCTTTTCGATTGCACCCTGATCACGCCTGGCAGCGTGGTTTCATTTCGGCGCTGATTGCTGCCAATCGGTGTGCATTTTCTGCGATATGAGCGTCTGCTGTACCTCGGACCAATGCTTCTGAGAGTCCGTCACCTTGGTCGGGTTCTTCTCCATGCCTTCCGCCGCCCCGGGATCGTAGCTTATATACAGTTTGCCATCTATGATCCGCCAAGCCTTGGGGTCGATGTTGGTCGTCACCGTCCCAAAGGAGACGCCATCGGCGCAGTAGCCCCCATATTGCGGCGCGTATTTGGACGGATCGCCTTTAAACAGATCGCGATTTTCGGCGCTCGAGAAATACCAGGTCGCTCCAAGCCAGTGGTAGGAATATTTCGGACTGCCTTCGACAGCAGCGTTCTGGGTGAAGTAGCCAACCGGGTCGTAGCCCTTGATCGCAATATCGCCGAAATACCCGGTATTGACGAAATCTTCAGCCGCTGCAGGCTGAATGAAGACAAGCAGCATGACGGCAGCGCCAAGCGTTTTTCCCACACGCCTTCCGATTTTTTGCACATAGCAAGACATAGTATTGCTCCGTTTTCCGGACGCAGCCATTTACCCCAGAGAGCGTTATTGCCGTTTGGTGCATTCGTTATAGAGCGGCTCGCCAACCAGCTCGGCTTTCTGGCAAACTGCTCCTGCTTTCATGAGTAACGTGGCAGTATCCCAATACCCCCGCCACCCGGCCTGGGTGAGAGGCGTATAACCGTTCCTTTCCGTCGCTTCGACCTCTGCGTCCTTGGTCAACAGGAAGGCTACGACGTCGGCACGGCCTTCCTCGGCAGCGCCATGCAGGGGCGACATCTGATAGAAATTCTTCCTGTCGTTGACTGCCGCACCCTTTGCGACGAGCAGTGTCACGACCTCCAGATTCCCTGCATAGGCTGCGGCATGCAATGCGGTCAGCCCACCTTTGTTGCGAACTTCGATGTCTGCGCCGCGCTCCAGCAAAAGAGTAACGATATCTGCGTGGCCTTCCAATGACGCAATGATCAGCGCCGGCTCTCCGGCCTCATTGGGTTCCGATACATTGGAGCCTTGATTCAGCAGTTGCTTGACGCGAGCGACATCGCCGTCCTTGGCCGCGTCGTGCAAAGGACCTGCCCATGAAGACGAGACGCCGAACAGCAGCGCAGTCACAGTCGCGATAAAGATATTCACGGCACGACCTCGGTTTCGACTAGGGTTCGCATGCGCCGTTTATGGAGGCGCTTATACCATGCACGCCGTCCTCAAACAAGAATTCGCTAAAGTACCAGGGCCTCTGTTGGCAGACGTCGTCGCCCACAGGAGCGGCCTCGGGGACGGTAACTCTGGCGAGAGGGGTGCCGGGTCTATGGAAAAGACGATGGGGCGGCGGTGGCCCCATCGTCCAACTGTGTCCAAGCGTTCCTTGCTCGCCGACTAGGCCCTGAAGAACGCCAGGAGATCGGCGTTGATGGTATCGGCATGCGTGGTCGCCATACCGTGCGGGTAACCACTATAGATCTTCAAGGTGCCATTCTTTAGCAGCTTGGAAGACAGCAGCGCGGAATCGGCAATTGGAACGATCTGATCGTCGTCGCCATGCATGACGAGGACCGGCACGTCGATCTTCTTCAGGTCATCGGTGAAATCGGTCTCCGAGAAGGCCTTGATGCAATCGTAGTGGGCTTTTGCGCCGCCCATCATTCCCTGGCGCCACCAATTGTCGATGATGCCCTCGGAGACCTTCGCATCCTTGCGATTGAAGCCATAGAAGGGGCCGGCAGGAATATCGTGGAAGAACTGCGCACGGTTGGCCGCGAGTGCGGTGCGGAATCCGTCGAATACTTCAATCGGCAGACCGCCGGGGTTCTTGTCGGATTTGACCATGATGGGCGGCACGGCGCCAATCAGCACGGCCTTTGAGACGCGGCCGCCGCCGCCATGTTGTGCCACGTAGCGCGCAACTTCGCCGCCGCCGGTCGAGTGACCCACATGAATAGCGTCCTTCAGATCGAGGTGCTTTACCAGAGCTGCGACATCGGCAGCATAGGTATCCATGTCGTTGCCTTCCGCCGTTTGGCTCGACCGACCATGGCCACGGCGGTCGTGGGCGACGACGCGGTAGCCCTGATTGAGGAAGTAGAGCATCTGGGCATCCCAGTCGTCAGCGCTCAAGGGCCAGCCATGGTGAAACACAATCGGCTGGCCCGTTCCCCAGTCCTTGTAGAAGATCGAAGTGCCGTCCGCAGTTGTGATCGTGCCGCTGCTCATTTGAGCCTTGCCCTTTGAAGACTGCTTGGCTGCGGCTTGAGCTGAGCGGGCAAAAGGAATCGCGGCGGTTGCGGCGGCAAGGCCAAGACCTGCAGTCATCACGCCGCGGCGGGTGGCTTTGTTGATCGGTTCGCTCATTTCGCTCTCCATTTGTTTATTCCGCGATATCTATTATCGCGATAACGATACTGCTAGCGCATCTCCTCGGATCTGTCCATAACAATATTATCGCGATATCATTTTTCGTGGTATCAAAAGAAAACGGAGATTTCAGGAGGCATTCCATGTCCGGCTCTCAGCCCCTCGCATTGGACGATCAGCTCTGCTTCTCGCTGTATGCGGCCAGCATCGCTATCAACCGAACCTACAAGCCCATGCTCGACGAGATGGGGATCACCTATCCGCAATATCTGGTGCTCAATGCCTTGGGGGAGGAAGAAGGAATGACGATCGGTTCGATCGCCGATAGGCTCTCCCTGGAGTCCAGCACCATCACACCGCCGGCCAAGCGCCTTGAGCAGGCAGGGCTTGTAGAGCGGCGGCGCAGTACCGTTGACGAACGCCTGGTTCATGTATGGCTCACCGACGCGGGGCGCGACCTGCTTGCGAAGAGCAGATGTCTTGGCGAGACACTGGTGGAGCGCTCAGGCATGACCATGAAACAGGTCGAGGCGCTCAACGAGCAGGTCCGCGCTTTGCGCGACGCATTGGGTGATTCCAACAAGCCGGGATCAGTCACATCCGGCCGAGGCAATGTTTGATCCGGATACGATCGCCTTTGGTGGGAATTACACCCGAACTTCTGAGGGGGCCAACGTGTTTGCAACCGACCATGGTTCAATGGCCACGCAAACGCCCTTCCATGCGTGCCTCGCCCTGCCACCGGGCTGGCGTCGCTCTTGGCACAGGCGCGTCCTATCGCCATCGCATTCTCCCTGCTCTCCCAGGTCAAACGGGATAGCCACCTTTTCGGACAACGCGGGAAGGCGAGAAGCCGGGGGGATGGCGCGCGACGGTGGTCCTGGCAGCTATGCGGCAACCACCAATTTTTTGCCTTTAGGGATGGCTGCCAGATACACTTGCATCGTCTCGCGCGCCACCCGGTCGATTGTCATGTAGTCAATCCGCACCTGACTTTTGGCCTTCCATGCTGCGATCTGGTCGGGTGCCTCCAACAGGTGACACAGCGTCCCGGCAAGCGCCGCCGGGTCGCGCGGCGGTACGAGAATTCCCGCCTCGCCATATTCAAGCAATTGAGGAATTCCGTCGACCGCAGTGCCGACCACAGCGCACCGTGCCTCCCGCGCTTCCGACAGGACCAGCGGCGCCGGATCGGCGTGGGAGGGGAGCACGAAGATGTCTGCGGCCAGCATGTAGGGATAGGGATCTTCTGTCGCACCGACGAAGGTAACGGCAGGCGCGCATCCCAGGGACGAAACCAACTCGACGTATGCTTGCCTAAACGGACCGTCGCCGACGATGTACAGACGTGCCGCAGGAAAGCTCCGGTATACCGTATCGAACGCCTCGAACAAATCCGGCAAGCCCTTGCGGGGGTGGAGCCCTCCGACGAACACAATGCTCGGCGATTGCAATGCTGCCGGTTTCGCCAGACGTCCTTCCGACCGGCTGGATCCGATCGTGCCGTTGAGAACGACGGCCAGCCTTGATTTCGGCACGCCACGTCTGCGCATGGATGCCCCGACAACATCGCTGACAGCGATCACGCGCGTGCCAAGCCCCATCAAAATCGCACTTTTTTCAAATTCGTTATGCACCGTCGTGATCAAAGGTATGCCCGCGAGCTTGCTGATCGGAAAGGCAAGGACAGCACTCGTCATCATGTGCGCATGGACCACATCCGGCTCGAATTCGCGCACATGACGTCGCAGATCCACCAGCGCCTTGGCCAGGCTGTGCAACTTGCGGCTATGATCAACCATTACGGTCTTGATGCCGTTCTTTTGTAGAAGGCTGTCGAAATCCCCCCCTCCGCTTGCGACACACACCTGATGGCCGAGCGTAACCTGAGCGCAGGCGAGATCCACGCAGGCATGGACGTGGCCATTGAGGCGCCGGGTATGATTGAGGATATGCAGGATGCGCATCACGGACCTTTCGTCATTCGTTTGGCTAACGGGACATGCCCGCATTTCACGATCCATCGGCGCCAAGCAGCGTGCGTTTGCCCCCGTGCCCTATTATTCACGCATCGCTTGCTCGACTTCGATCGTCGAGACCCTGGCTGTCGGCTGGTAGTTGAAGCCGCCCTGACGTCCAAGCGATTCAATTCCATAGGCACGCAGCGTCGAGATGGCCTGCGCCGCATTTTGCGCGGCACCCTTGCTGTAGATCGGATAGGCATTCTCGAGTATCTGGCCATTCTCCAACTTGAGATCACCTGCAAACAGGCCATTGGCCGACGCGTGCCGCCGGAAATCCTCCTCAGCCTCCTCGACCGTTCGAACCTGACCGGCAACAACCTCGACAGCAAAATACTCTCGCGCATTTACGCGTCCATAGAAATCGGAATAGACCGTCAGTCGTTTCCAGGCGCCCAGGTGCGAGAAATTGTAGATGATCGACTGTTTGAAGCCGCGCTCTCCTGAGAAACTGAAATAGAGCGTGATGAGCGTAATCGTATCAAGCCCGCACACCGGCGTCGTCCCGCACAATCTTGCTGCCGTAGCAATCGGGATGGTTGAGATTACCCGCCCGCTCGAAAGCACTCCATCGGACAAATACACTTCGAATCCGTCCGTCGTCCTTTCAATCTTGCGCGTTCCCGCCGACAGCTTGAAGGTAACGCCGTCCCGCACAAGCCGCTCGACGGCTGCTCCGTACAGGACGGAAAACCCCTCCTTCGGGCGCGCCATCTGTCGGTTCATCGGCCCGGCAGCTCGCCTCGGTTTCAGCGCGCGCCTTCCGAGACGGATCAGCGACGCATACTCGCTGATCCAGCCCATGCGTTTGTTGGCCAGATCCAGATCGATTTCCTCTGCCGCAATCCCGTAGAACCGCTTCATGTAGGTTTCGAGGCCGGATCGGTGCAGCAGGTAAGCGCCGATCCAGTAACGCGCGAAATCCTTGGCATTGCTCATTCGGCGCTGGAAGAACCGCGCATAGAGGACGGATGCGAAGATCCGGGCAAATCCGATGGGACCGGCGGCCAGAATGTCGTCACGGATCGAAATGGGATAAGCGGTTATCTGGCCCTGCGGATTCAGCCGACCCCAGGTTGGAACGATCGGTACGTAGAGCGCCAGGAGCTCCGGAAAATGCCTCAGCAGGGGGGAATCATCCTGGAAAATCAAGCTGCCGACATCGAAGGTATATCCCTCGCTGGACGTCCAATCCATGTGATTGCCGCCAACGTGGCCATAGTCATCAACGATCAATACCCTGTTGCCCCGGTCCGCCAGAATGGAGGCGGCGACAAGACCCGAGATCCCTGCCCCAAGGATTATGACATCAAATGCCTGGGCTGCGGACAGCTGTAAGGTCTGATGGCTTACGTCATCCATAGAAATACGCCCCTATCTGCCCCTCCCAGAAGGAGACAATAGTATAATTTATTCCACTAGAAGTCGATATCTGAAACAAACTGGAAAACATGAAAAAGATACCATGAGTATCTTTCCGACATAAACTTATTGCCTAAAGAACAGAACGCGGTTTGGTCTTGATATAGATCAGCAGGTGCTGTTAGAGTGCCGGCGGTTGCTCGCGGGTTCCAGCCGATTGATGGCTGGACTGTCGCTCGCGGTGGCTGGCACAGATCGCGCGAGGTGTCGGCGATTTTGTCGATGAACGGCGTTGGGAGGGGTGTCGTTTCATCGCGCACCAGGCCGTATGCGGTCGCAAGGCTGGAATCATACGAGGGAGGTTGTCGCAGAGCCTGGTGCACGGCGCGCCTGATCCACCACGCCGCCATGCGGGCAGGATAGTCGGAGTACGGAATGCTGGCGTTTAAGGCTGTGAAGGGGGCCGGGTGGCTCGTATTCTCGCGCGTTGTCGGGCGTCTCATCGATTTCGGCACTCTCCTGGTTCTCGCTAGAATCCTGACGCCCGCCGATTTCGGTCTGGCCGCTCTCGCCACCTCACTCGTCGCGGTCGTCGACACGGTGCTCGAAGTGCCGGTCACCCAGGCCCTTATACGCCTTCCCTCAGTTGACAAGAGCCACCTGGATACCGGCTTCACGCTCAGCCTCATCCGAGGCAGCCTGCTCGCGTTCATTGTTCTGGCGGCTGCCTGGCCCTATTCCCTGTTCTATCATGAACCGGTGCTCGTACCTCTGACCGCAGTCCTTGTAATCGGACCCATTGCCAGAGGTTTCGCCAGTCCGGGAATGGTCTACTTCGCACGCGAGCTCGGCTTCCGTCAGACATTCATCCTGGAAGTTTCCGGAAAGCTGTGCGCCAGCTTGATTGCCACGATCGTTGTCCTGTCTGGCGGCGCCTATTGGGCAATCGCCGTCAACTATGCGATCGCTTCGGTAGGCGCCACCGTGGTGTCCTACGTGCTTGCACCCTATCGGCCCGCACTTTCACTTGCACGAATGTCAGATTTCGCACGCTTTGTCGGCTGGTTCAGCTCCGCCCAGCTGATATCCGCACTCAACTGGCAGTTCGATCGCTTTCTGGTCGGCGCATTGGCCGATCGACCGACCCTTGGTCGCTATGCCATTGCAAACGATGTCGCGGTCATCCCGACGCAGAGCATCATTGGGCCGGCTTTGCAGCCGATCATGGCTGCCTTCTCGCAGATCAATACCGATCGGGAACGCGTGAAGCTTGCCTTTCTCAAGGCCGCGCGGTTCGCGATGTTGATCTCGCTGCCCGCATGCATAGGAATTTCGTTGAGTGCAGACTTAGTCACCGACCTCCTGCTCGGGCCGAAATGGGCAGCCGCCGCACCACTCCTGAGTGTTCTCGCCCTTTCCGTGGCGCCCGTCCCCTATTTTCAGACCCTTTACTCCGTGAGTCTCGCCCTTGACCGGCCAAGCATCATTTTCCGGCTGAATGCGACCGAACTCTGCTTTCGCATCGTGCTGGTTCCGATCGGCTTCTACGCGGGTTCCGTGATGGGCGCGAGCTTTGCTCGGGTCGCACTTTCATTCCTCATGTTCATATTCTATCTGGTTGAGGTTCGCCGACTGCTTGACCTCGGGATCGGCGAGCAATGCAAAAACCTATGGAAAATCGCCGTGGCGGGTGGCGCCATGGCAGTGGCGGTGTGGTTCCTGCGCGAGGCGCTTGCCACCAGGGATCTGAACCACATTCTGGAACTGGCGTTCGTTGGAACGACCGGAGCCGTCACCTATATGGGAATGCTGCTTGTTCTTGGCATCCGACTGATTGCGGGTCGCGGCCGCCTGGAACTCGTCGACCGCCGTTGACGGATGCGGCTTAGAACAAAGCCCGGAAAAGGCCGGCTACGGAACGTTCGCCTGGCGAAAGTCGATATGCAAGGCCCCTCAGCGCGCGACGGTTCGGCAGAAGGCCGGAGAGTAGCAGGAAACCGCTCAGAGCACTCCTTGTCCTCACCGAACCGTCGCCCGCCCAAACCCGCTTGATGAGATGGAGGAGTGTTGCGAGCGGAACGCGCCGACCCTCCGCAATCGCGACATAGAGCGAGCGCTCGAGGTAGTAGAAGGTCTTTTCGGCAGCGACCAGGTCAGCGGACTTTCCAAAGCGGACCAGCACCTGTCTGAGGTGCTCGATCCGAGCGACAAAGCGGCTCAATTCCCGACGCAGCAGTTGTGGATCTGGCGCGCGCCCAAGTCCGGAATCATTCCGATCGTGGACCCGGTATCGACCGAGCGCCTGCGACATGCTCACGACATCGCCGAAAAAAGGCGCCGCAAAGAGGATGACGCCGTCAACCGCCTTGTCGTATTCGGCCGCCTCCAGGAGTTGGCAGACATCGCGGCGAAACACGTTACCTGATGTGGGCGGCGTCATATACACGCCGGTCTCCAGCACCTGGGCGGCGAGCATGCCGTTGTCGCGGAAGGCGCCCAGTCTGGGAACGGCTTCACCAATGACTGAACCGCGCCAATCAATGCGCGTCAATGGAAACTGCAGCTTTGCAACACGGTCGTCGAGCTCGCTCAGAATGGCATCCAGCGAGCCCGGCACGAGCTCGTCATCAGCATCGAGGAACAAGACAAATGGTGCCCGTGTCTTGCCGAGTCCATAGAGACAGGCGGCCCGCTGTCCACCATTGCCTGTTCTGTAAGCGGTCACACCCTCGCGCTGGATAACATCCCAGGATGCGTCGGTCGAGCCGTCATCGATGACAATCAGCTCGCAATCCTGCCGACCCTGCGCAGTGACGCTTCGGATGGCCAATGCCACGTAGTCGGCGTAGTTCCAGCAGGGGATGATGATTGCCAATCGCGGTTCTGCGACAGAGCCGCCTGGACCTGGCGCGAGCTCCGCCGGGATCATCACGGGACCCTGTTGATGACGGCGCCAACGACATTGGCGCCGGCTCGCCGCAGAAGCTGGGCGGAATCGACCACTTCCTCGATTGTCGTCTCCTCTGCGCGCACCACGATGATGACGGCGTCGGCAAACGCCGCGAGCGCCAACGCGTCCATCGACCCATGAAGAGGCGGGAGGTCGAGGAGCACATCCCCCTTGAGGCGGGCCGCATCGAGAATTCGCCGGACGCGCGGATTGCGGAAATCAGCAAACAGGTTTGCGTTTGCATCGCGGGAGTGGATAGGCAGGACAGCGACGCCGTTGACATGATCGAAGGAAATCTGTTCGAGCGGCAGACCGGTGAATGCCGCGTCAGCCAGCGATTGCGACAGCGGGGACTGCCGGCCCTCTGCCGCAACCGGATAGTTGCCTTCCGATGTCTGGAACAGGGTTACATAGCCGCCGCCCCTGATGATCAGCTGGGAAAGCGCCGAACAGAGTGTTGTAACGCCCGTGTTCGCCGACCAGGAAACGACGGCGATTGCGATGCTTCGTTCGGTGCGCAGGCTGGTGCAGGCAATTTCGACAGATGTGCGAAGATCGTGGATGGCCCCGACGAACCTCTTTTCCTGTACGCTGTTGACGTGCAGTGGCACCACATTGACACCGGGAGTGTCGGGAATGGAGCCGAGGCAGACGATCCCGGTATCGCGCGCAAGTTCCCTTGCATTGCGGATCCTTCGGTCGAGGGCAAGATTGAACACGATAAGCCCAAAGCCGCCGAGCAGCCCCAATACGCCGCCAAGCGCAGTTATCAGCGACGTGCGTGGCGCCGACGGGCCAAGGGGGGGAAGTGCTGCGCCGATGACGCGGGCATCGGCATCCGGCGTCGGAATGGCCGGCAGCGTTCCATTCTGCATGGCGATACGGGCGGCTTCCACCTGCGCGGCCAGAGAATCCAGGCGTCCCTGCAACGCCTCCGTGCCTGCCCTCGCGGTCTGCTCCTTGAAGGAAACCGCCTGGAAAATGTACCCGGATACAGCGGCATTGGCGACGCGAGCCGGCAAGGAGGGATCCGAAGACGAATACGCGACCTCGATGACAAAGGACTGC
Source organism: Rhizobium sp. P1_C7 (assembly GCF_056406295.1). Classification (NCBI taxonomy): domain Bacteria; kingdom Pseudomonadati; phylum Pseudomonadota; class Alphaproteobacteria; order Hyphomicrobiales; family Rhizobiaceae; genus Rhizobium; species Rhizobium sp. P1_C7. Next base: position 27,857 of record NZ_JBFUAL010000024.1, on the reverse strand, counting down.
CCAACGCGACTTGCATTGAGGCGCCTGGCAAAATTGAGGAAGGCGGCGCGCGTCGTATCGTTGGCAAGGTTGCCCGTTGCATTGTCAGGCAGGCGCGCGACCGTGTTGGATTCGGCTTGGCCATTGGGCGAGAGGAGCGAACGAATGCCCGCTGCCATCCTGGAAAGCCAGCCCGGTTTTTGCGGGGCGAGTTCCGGATTGTCTTTGAGATTGAGACCTTGAAAGACTGCCGAGAGCAACTGCTCCGACTTGATGGTTTGCAGCTCGCTGTCGGCACGATAGAGGTCAAGGCTTTGCTGGGAGCCAAATTCCTGGCCGGAGGCGGCCGACTGCCGCGGTTCCAAAAGGAGGGTCGCGGTCGCGCCATAGATTGGAGGCAATGAACGTGCGTAAAGGCCGGCAATCACCAGGCCCGCAAGCGTGCATGCGACGAGGCTGTTCTTGTGCCGAAAGCCAAGTGCTATCAGGGAGCGAAGCAGCGCCAGCGGTCCGTCGCCTTCGGTCTGCACCTCATCCAGTCGCCAGAGCCGCGATGTGACATCGAGGGGACGTGGTCTGTTAAACATCATCGTGGCTCCTGCCGCCGTCCGCTTTCGTCACTGTCTGTGGCAGGGCAATTTCGGCGGCACGCTCCGGTTCGAGGCGACCACGCAAAACGTCTGCGATTGCAATAAGATTGCCCTTTGCACGCCCCTTCCTGTCAATGAAGGGTTCGGGCCACACGGCTCTCCCGAAGTTGCTGGCGGCATTGCCAAAGATATGGTCGACAACCTTCGCGAGCGGCATTGTCCCTTTACCCATCATATAGAGAGGATTGATGATTTGCGAGTATCCGAGGCGCTCGCCGCTCACCCGGCCGCTTTTTACGCCCATGTGAACCCCATAGGCCAGCGACCATTTCACGAGCCGGCCCCCACGCTTTGCAAGCTCCGCCGCAAAGTCCCTATCCTCCAGCCAGCCGTAGAGAACGAGCCGTTCGTCAAACCGCGTGCCGCGTATGGCTGCCACACGGAAGGCCATGTTGCAGCCATACGGGCTGTAGGGCTCCGTCCATTCCGGCTGTAGCTGGATCTCAGCTGTCTCGACGAGACGCACAGCCTCGTCAAAGCCGATCCCGGGCCCCTTGATTCCGTCGGCAACAACGCGACCCGTAAGGCCGACCACCTGGCTTTCATCGCGGAAAACCCGATGAGCCGAAACCAGCCAGTTCCTGTCGGCGACGAAATCGTCGTCGAAGAACGCCACGATTTCCATATCCTGATCAAGCCGATCCAAACCCGTGTTGCGCTGGGCTGCAAGCCCAGCAGGGCCTGTTACCACCGTCACGTCGGGATGCGAAATGAGATCGCCGGCATCGGCAGCATCGACGCAGGATACGATCACGGTCGCAGGCTTCAGCGTCTGTGTCGCAAGGAAGTGCCGAACCGTGGATGAAACGACATGTGGCCTTCCGCGCGTTGCGAAGATAACGGCGACGCGAGGTGTCAACGGCACTGCCGGCCTATAGGTTGCGACATCCGCACCGGGTCGCCCAAGCAAGTCGAGATATCCTGTCGCGGTACTGTGCCAGGAGAATTGGCGAACCTGCTCACGGCCGCGGCCGATCAGATCTTCACGCAATGCAGCCGAGCGACTGAGGGCGCCAATGTGACGGATCCATTCCTCGGGATCGAACGGCGAGGCCAAAAGGGCCGCTTCGCCACAAACCTCCGGCATGCTTGCACAGTTTGACGCGACGACGGGGCAGCCTCGGGCCATGGCCTCGACGATTGGAAGCCCAAATCCCTCTGTCAGCGAAGGAAACACCAGGCACAGGGCACGGTCGAGCAGGTAGGCGAGATCGTCGTCTGACACCCTGCCGTAGAAATGTACATTGGGCTGGCCATTCAACGCCTCCGGGGTGAAGATCCCCTCACCGCCGCCGGCGATGATGACATCAATGCCCAGTTCATGAAGAGTTGGGGCGATATCGATCACAAGGGAGATATTCTTGTGACGGGCGCGCGATCCGAGAGCCAGCACGAAGGGGCGCCGCGCGTCGCGTGCCGCCAGCAGGTCGGGCGCCGCCTTCGCCAGGCCAGGGTTCCAATCAAGGGCGTGTTCGTGCCCGTTTGGCAGGACGGTGATATCTTTCAAAGATACAGGCAAATGACGGGCAATCTGGCGGGCCGCGGCGTAAGAGACCGTTGTGATGCGCGCCGAACGGCGGGCAAGAACGGGCTGAAGCCTGTGATAGAGAAACCGAAAAGCGTAACTGTAGCTGCCAGGCGCAGCAAAAATGTTGGCGTCGTGAATGCATACGATCTGGTCGTGCTTGAGCGCCGGAGCCGTATTGCACAGGTTGAGGAGCCGGCGGCCATCGCTGAGGCGGGGCAGCTCAAGCTGCTCCCAGGCATGACCCGCCGTATATCCACCCTTGGTAAGGTGCAACCGCTTGAATTCGACATCATCCGCGGCGTTTGGCGCGAACACCGTCATCCCCTCGGCTGGCGCAAATCCATCGAGTGCGGCGACGACCTTATGGGCGTAGCGCTGCACGCCGGTGACACTTTGCGTGAGAAAACGACCGTTGATCGCCGACAACGCGCTCATGGCATGTCTCCGATGGCGCAGCGTCTGACCCTGGCGGCGCGATCGAACAATCGAAACACGTTGCCGGGAAGGGTTTCAAACATGGGCGGCCGCGGTCATGAGCACCACCGGATCGTCAACAACTGCCTCGCGAGCGCAGCACCGCTGGGATGGTCTTCAACATGATCGCCAGATCCCCGAGAAAGCTGCGTTCTCTCACGTAAAGTACATCGAGCGCCACGCGTTCGCTATAGGTCGTGTCGCTGCGCCCGCTTACCTGCCACAATCCTGTAAGGCCAGGACGAACCCTGATGTAGTCGGCAAAATGAGGGCCGTAGAGTTCGGCCTCGCTGCCGACAATGGGGCGAGGACCAACCAGACTCATCTGCCCTCGCAAGACGTTCACGAGCTGCGGGATCTCGTCGATGCTGCTCTTTCGCAGCAGAGCGCCGAACGGCGTGACACGCGGGTCATCCCTGAGCTTGCGGGTCGCCATCCACTCTTCCTTCTGGCGCGGATTGGCGTCGAGATGTCTGGCAAGCACCTCCTCTGCATTCGGGACCATCGTCCGGAATTTAAGGCAAGGGAACGTCTCGCCATTCTTGCCTATGCGCCGATGCGCAACGAAAATCGGACGGCCCTGCAACACGAGCAGCATCGCCGTGAGCATCAGCATCATCGGCGACAGAAGGACCAGTGCGACGACGGCCAGTATGGCGTCGACCGCATATTTGAAAGATGCCGAGGCGACGGAGGACCAGGTCTTCCTCTTCGCTTCACTATTCCGGGAAGCTACTCGGCGAGCGTGCAGTTGTGTCTCATTGAACCTGTCAAAATCCAGACCGAGATCAATTTCCCTCATCTGCGTACTCCCCACATAATAGATAGGATTGCTACACGTACAGAGAAATGCCGAACGGGCATGCACAAGGAAGCTAACAAGTATTAAACGGTTTGACAATGCGTTTATTGCACTGCACACTACATCAATGCGACGTATGTGAGAGACAGCACTGTAAAACGCAGCTATTATCTAAAGTCGGCATCAGGAACTATCTAGCGTTTCTATTAAAATACGGAAACGTGTATCATTTTTCCTGCCCTACACGCTACAGTAATATCGATTGTGTCCGATCTTGGAGCATTGCGTGCGAGTAGCAATCATACATTACTGGCTGGTGGGCATGCGCGGGGGCGAGAAGGTTCTGGAAGCCCTGTGTGATATCTTTCCGACCGCCGATATCTTCACGCATGTCTTCGATCCTTCGGCCATTTCCGAGACAATCAAGGCCCACACGGTCCGCACGACGTTCATCGGGACGCTGCCCTACGCACGGAAGATGTATAAGAAGTATCTGCCCCTGATGCCTATGGCGCTCGAGCAGATCGACCTTGGCGCCTACGACCTTGTCATCAGCAGCGAATCCGGACCGGCGAAAGGCGTGATACCGACATCGCCTGCATTGCATATCTGCTATTGCCACTCGCCGATGCGCTACATCTGGAACATGTACAACAGATATTATGACAGCTCCAGGCTCGTTACCCGCCTGATGATGCCGCCAATGGCGCATTATCTGCGAACCTGGGACGTCGCGACCGCCAATCGTGTCGACGACTTCGTTGCCAACTCGACGACGGTCGCGCACCGCATAAAGAGCTACTACCGCCGAGATGCAGCGGTCATCCATCCGCCGGTCGATACCACGTCTTTCCGTCCCGTCCCGGCATCCGAGCTCGGCGACTACTATCTGATGGCCGGCGAACTTGTCAGCTACAAGAGGCCCGAGCTTGCTGTCGAAGCGTTCAATAAAATGAAAGCCAAGCTGGTGGTGATAGGCGGCGGCGAGATGCTCAATCAGCTGAGGAAGATCGCAGGCCCCACCGTGACCATCCTGGGCTCGCAGCCGTTCGACGTTCTCAAGCACCACTATGCGCGCTGCAAGGCTCTGGTGTTTCCAGGGGAGGAAGACTTCGGGATTGTGCCTGTCGAGGCGATGGCGAGCGGGCGCCCGGTCATCGCCTTCGGGCGCGGAGGGGCGACCGAAACCGTCATCGGCAACAAGACCGGCGTGTTCTTTGGAACGCAAACTGCAGAGGAATTGATGGACGCCGTTGACCGCATGGAGCGTCTGGACTTTAATCCCGCCGATGCGGTTTCGCGGGCCGCCGAGTTTCGCCGAGACATTTTTATCGACCGGTTCCGCAACCACGTCGAGCAGGTAACCGGGACAGCGCTCGCCCTTCCCGCGTAACAACAAAATAAATCGTCGGATGGCGCCTGCAATCCGTATGATGGGAGAAACAGCATGCGATCCCTTGTCTGGCGTCGACGTTCCTTGGCTGCCGGGTCCGTCAGGGCTCACCTGTGGCAACATATGAAAGCGGCGATCCTACTTTCCGTGGCGGCCATGGCCGCGGCCTTCATGACAGGCGCCTGCCAGGCGATAGCGCAGGACTACATCCTTGGACCGCAGGACACACTGAAGATCCGCGTCTTCGAATGGCGGCCGAGTACGGGGAGCGCGTTCGAATGGGTTCCACTGACGGGCGACTTCGTCATTTCAGCCGCCGGCAACCTGTCCCTTCCCATCATCGGGATCATACCAGCCGCAGGCAAGACGCTCGAGCAGGTTTCCGACTCGATCGGTGAGCGGCTCCAGAACCAGGTCGGCATGCAGAAGCGTCCCAACGCATCGGTGGAGATTTCCTCGTACCGCCCGATCTTCGTCGCCGGAATGGTGACCACCCCCGGAAAATACAGCTTCAGTCCCGGACTGACTGTCGTCCAGGCATTGAGCATGGCCGGCGGCATCGGCCCCGTCGATCCCAACCTGATCAGCCTGCAGCGTGACGCCTTGTCTGGCCGCGGAGATCTGCGCGGTCTTGAGGCCGAACGGCTTGAGCTTGTCGCACGCCAGGCGCGCGTCGATGCTATATTGAACAATGCCGCGGCAATTCGTTTTCCGCCGGATATCATGGAGCATGCGAGCGAGCCCCGCGTCTCAAGGATGATGCAGGACGAGCAGGCGCTTTTCGATACCCGCGAAAGGTCCATGGACACGGAGATCGAAGCGCTCAACCAGGCCAAGGTGCTGGCGGCGAACCAGATCGAGACCCTCAAGGCAAAGGCTGCTTCCCTGGCGAAGCAGATCGAACTCGCCAACAAGGACCTCAGTTCCGTCAACAAGCTGGTTACCCAGGGACTGACCGTTTCAGCCCGACAGCTCGGGGCCAACCAGAATGTCGCCGAACTGGAAAGCCGCAATCTCGATGTCTCCCTCGCCATACTCAAGACCCAGCAGGACGTTGCCAGGGTCGACCAGGACATTGACAACGTGCGCAACCGCTATCGCATCAACGCACTGACCGAAGCCGCCGAACTGCGCGATCGTTTTGCGTCAAACGCCGAAAAGACGGAAACGGCAAAGGACCTTCTCCGGAATCTGCAGATCCGTGCGCCAATGGCAGTCACCGCGCTCGAAGAAAATAAGGACACCTACAGCTTTTCAACGACGATCAACCGCGTCGTGGGCGGCACCGTAGAAAGCTTGATTGTTACCGACAACGATCCGGTCTCTCCAGGCGATGTCATTCGCGTTGAGCGGCGCGAACAAGCACCTCTGCCCCCAAACCGCACGAGCAACTAGTCTAAGAGATAAGGTCCATCTCCTGCGCACAGACAGGCATTTCGCAACACGCATCATGCTGTGGACGATTTAATTTTGGCTTGCCTACATCCTCCATATGGCTGATGATAGACAGCTACGGGTCGTGCCGGACAGGAGGTCAAATCAACCTAATGGGGTGGGCAATTGCTGTTTCGTTCTTGACCGGCGTCGTTTGTGCGCTGCGTATGCCGATTCTTATTTTCACACTTATTGTCCTCATCGTGATGATTGCCTGTGCAATCGCAAGTTACTCGGTCGGAAGCTCTCTGCTGCAGTCGATTGCATGGGCCCTGGCATTTGCGGGCGTGCTTGAGGCAGGCTATCTCTCCGGCCATGGAATCCTCCATTGCCTCTATTCGCGGCGGCGCACCGCGGTCGGGCGCCGACGTCTGTGGCGGAAAATTCATTCCAGGTATCCGGCCGACTAGGCTCGTTTTTCAGACAAGCCGTCTCCTTTTTCCTGGTGTTGCGGTACTTCCTGTCGCAGAGTCTCCAGCGCGAGCTCTTCTGCCCGTGTCATTCCAAACCGGAAACGGTAGCCTGCCGCCTCCAGCCGCTCGCTTGAAAACCTCATGCGCCATAGCGGGTTTCTGAAAGGAAGCGAGCGGAAGCGCAAGAAGTCATGAAGCCAGTCTGCGATCCAAGGCACGGCGACAGTGCGATAGCGATGGTCGCCGGTTGCGTCGAATGCCTTTCGCATGAAATCTCTATGGCGAGGATTGGGCCGGTCGTCCTCCGAAAGATTGTAAACGCTGACGCTGCCGGGTTGCCCTTGCTCCGTCAGGCCGCGCTGCATGAACCAGATCATTGCGTCCGATACGTCGCGCACGTAGATGTGGTGGGCATGGCGATGGGCCGCAAGCATCCGCTTCACGGGGGGCCAGTCTCGGACTGCGATGATCTGCGAGATATCGACCACAACGGCCGGGCGGAAGACGACATATCGTACCCTCTCGGCAACCTGTCGAAGCGCGAGCTCACCGGCAAGCTTCGTGCGACCATACTCCCTCACATAGTCGAGCGCCCAGTATTCCGACGGCACGTCGCGATCATGTGTCAGAACCTCGGAATCTTCGGCAATGTCTATCACGCGGCCACTGCCGTAAACGGAAACGGAACTTGCATAGCAGAAGACAGGCACACCCATACGTTCGGCCGCCTTTGCCAGTTCCCGCGTCGCGTCGACGTTGACGCGCACCATCCGGTCTTTTTCTCCGAGCTCGGCGGCCAGATGGACGATGGCGTCGCAGCCGGCAACCAGAGCGTCGAAGTCGGTCTCCCGCAGAAAATCGACCGTTCGCCAATCGACAACATCGCGATCGGCGTCGATGCCGACACGTGGCCTCGACGTGGTTGCCCGCACGCGATAGCCGCGCTCCATAAGGTCGGACACTACCACCCGTCCGATCCGCCCGGTCGCGCCGGTAACGAGAACCGTCCTACTCGACATTCATCATCACCTTGACGGGCGTGGATTTCACGCGTCGGGCCTTCAGGTGGTCGGCGAGACGGACCGCCATGGCGACAATCATTTGCGTTGGATTGCAATGGCCGGCCGTCGGGAACACCGAACTCCCGGAGATGAATAGCCCCTCCACGCCATGAACCTCGCAATCGGCATTGACCACACCCTTGCCTGGATCGCTCGACATGCGTGTTGTTCCGGTCGGATGCGCCACATCGACAAAGCTCGCCGGGACCTGCGCCTTGTCACGCACCCAGTCGGCAAGGATCGGCTTTGGCAGACCTATCCTTTCCAGTTCGCCCAAAACCAGCTCCGCCATCCGATGCATCGTGCGCGCTTCGTCGGGGTGGCTGCGCCAATCGACCTTCGGCAGTCTCATCCCCAGGCGATCGCGGCGCTCCGACAAGGTGACGCGGCTGTCGGCGTCCGGCACCTGCTCGCACATTGTTTCCAGCGTGAGCTCACGCAGTTTGCGTGGGAGGCCGTTGCGGGAGCCAAAATAGTCCCTGGCGCCGCGCAGCAGCAGCGGACTGTTCTTTACGAGATTGACCACGTCCTGTGGCAACTGGGGCTTGCGGGCCGCTACTCGTCTCAGCGCGTCCCATGGGTCATCGGGCGCGAGGATCTCTCCCAGCCAGCTCGAGCAGTTGAGCAGCCCTTCGCCTCTCTGGACGTCCGGGCTAAGCCGCAGACCGGCTCGGAAAAAATGGTTTCTGACGTTGTAGCGCCCAAAGCGGCGTTGCAGGACTTCCGATCCGGCCAGCTCGAAGAAGGCGGCTGGGCCGCGCAGGTGGTCCATCAGGTAGCGCCCCACCTGATCGTGATCGTTCCCGAGGCCGGGGTGAGCGCCCGTGCCCGAATTCAGGAGAATGCGCGCATTCTCGATACCGCCCGCGCAAAGGACAACAGCGGACGCGGCAAGCGTGTGCCGGCGCCCGTCAAGTGTCGCAAACTCCAGGCCTCGAACGCCTGCCTGGGACTCGACCGTCAGCACGCGCGAAACGGTGGCGCCGGTCACCAGCGTGAGGTTCGACCCGAGACGCCCAGGCAAATGCCGCCCGAAGCGCATGTATTCGAAGGGGTATGATTCTCGTTCGTCCCTGCTGAATTGCCAGAAGAACGGCAGCAAAAGAGATGGATTCACCTCGGCGTGAGGAGCCGTTCGCTGTGCGATATCCCAGAAACGCTCATCGCTGAATCCACTGCCGACTGCCAAGCCCAGATGGACGGCGCTTCGATCCAGATACGGGACCATATCGTCGACGGCAATCGGCCAGCCGGAATAGGCAACCCAGGGCCGCTCCTCGAAATCGATTTCGTCAAACCCCGCGCATCGGCCCCCCCAGGTGTGGGAACTGCCCCCGACTATCCGATTGCGAACCGACCACTGGTCCTGCACGCGGGGCCGACCGACGTTCTCGATATCATTGAGCGCATCGACGTCTGCATCTCGCTCCCATCCGCCGCTTTCGAGCAGGACCACCTGAAGGCCGGTGTTTGAGAGTTCTTGTGCGATCGTGCTGCCTGCCGGTCCGGAACCCACGATGCATAAGTCACACCGCGGCAAAGGAAGTACAGTTTCGGCATCGGCCGACTGTAAATCAATTATCGCCATCGTATTCACACCTTTATTGTTGCATTTCATATTGCCATGAATAACTATTCCGGCGAGCCAACAATATTTCTTCGTTCCGAAAGTCTAATGACACCGGCTCGATCAAGGGCGTTTCCTAGGAATTTTCTGCAAGTTGTTTTCTATACCATACTACGCAAATCGATCTGTTCAAGAGGACGTCGATAAATGGAAGTACAAGCAGGCCCATCGAGACCTAAGGATGCTGCGGCACACCGTCGCAAGATCCTGTACGTCCAACCCGGAACACATTCCTTTGCCGGGATCGAGCACGTCGTTGACACGATCTGCACCAAGCTCACCGAGAAGTATCCGTCCGACTTCGAGATCGACGTTCTCCATACCACGGCCCACATCAACAGGCCGTCCGGACGGAACTACAACTCGATCGACCGGCGTCCGCGCAGCCGCCTTGAGTTGATGCGTGACTTTCGGGAGGTCATCGGAAGCAAGGACTATGACCTTGTCGTCGTTCCCCAGATCGAACCAGCCGTGATTGCGATGGCTTCATGCATCGGCATCCGGAGAAACTTTGTGGTGCATCTACACGGCAACCCGTGGCGTGAGAAAAGCCATCTGAAGGCAAGGATCCTGTTCTTCCTGATGAGAACCTATTTCCTCAAGCGAGCCTCTTACGTTTTTGGCACCTCCCCGAAGCAGCTTGCGTCCTTCAAGACGATGTTCGGCAGCTATACGCCGCAATATTGGGTTCCCAATCCGGTGAGGAGCTTTGATGGAACCGACATCCAAAAAGGCGCCGGCGACGACGAATGCGTGACGTTTGTCAATGTTGGCCGCTTTTCATACCAGAAGGGCCAGGACATCCTCCTGAGAGCCTTTTGCGAGCTCTCGAAGCTTCGCCAGAACGTCAGATTGAAAATTGTCGGCCACGGCAAGGGCGAGGGGGAACTGCGAAACGAGATCGGCCGTCTCGGCCTCGGTACGATTGTCGCGATCGAGCACCATCCGGACAATCCGCAACCGGCACTGTCGGCAAGTGACGTCTATGTTTCGACGTCCCGCTGGGAGGGCTGGTCGCTGGCAATATGCGAGGCGCTGCGCTTCGGACTTCCGGTTATCGCGACGGATTGCGAATTTGGCCCAAGCGATATTCTGGTCGACGAGCGACTGGGGCGCCTGGTGGATCCTGATGGCGGCCAGGCACTCGTCGACGCGATGATTTACTATTGTGACAATCTTGCGGCCGAAACAACCAATGCGAGCTTCCGGAAGGAATTTATCGATCGATATAGCGCCGAGAACGTCGTCGACATTCATGCCGATGCCTTGCGTGTTGCCGCTGGATAGGTCTGCGCCGGACAGGAGGCTTCAATGAACCAGTCAGTCCTTTCACGACGATGCTTCATCGAGGCCTCTGCCGGATTGCTGGGGCTTGGATCCGGTCTGGTGCGTCCATCGTCTGCGCAAGCCTCGGCCGACGATCCCACCGTCGGTCGCAAGCTCGTCTTTGAAGACAATTTCGATGCGATAGACTGGTCTGTCTGGAATGCGGGTCCGAAGCCCACCGCAGCCGAACCCGGTTTCTATGGCGCATCGGCATTCGCCCGGCGAACGGGGGAAGAGGGATTCAACCCATATGCTGTCGTCGACGATCCTCGCGCCGTCAATGGCAAAGCACTGCAGATCTCTGCCAAGTACATCGGCAGGACGATGTCCGTTCCCAATTACTATGGAAACACGCATAGCGACTACCAATGGATTTCGGGTAGCCTTCAAACCGCCAGCAGGGACGGCATCGTCACCAAGGGTTGGCGGCAGGGATACTTTGAGGCACGCATGCTTTTTCCAAAGCACCCCCTCAGCTGGCCGGCATTCTGGTTGCTGAATGGTCGCAGCATCCTTAACCCGAGTACCAGCATCGAACTTGATGTTGTCGAACACAAGGGTTGGGAGCCGACCCTCTATGGCGCCTATCTGCACGAGTGGGGCCAGCCTGGAGAACACCACGAGGGTACCGGGGTAGCCACGAACCTCGACATGACCCAAGACTACTGTCGCTATGGCATTTTCGTCGATGAGACACGATGCGTGCCGTATTTCGAAAGAAAACCCGTAATTGACACTCGGACCGGATTGCCCGCGAATTGGCCGATCAATCGTTCCGCCGACCTCGATCTGGATGCCGACGTGTTCTGGCCGCTATTGACGCTTGCACTGCACAACGACGTTCCCCACCCGCAGAAGCTAAAACCGGACGAGCTGCTCACGCAGATGCGCGTTGACTATTTTCAGGTCTATCAATAGCGGTCGACGGGTCCCCGGCTGGCGTCAACTTCCGCCGGGCCGAGAGCCTCCGTGATCGGACGCGGTCCCCCCGAGCCCCCTTTAGCTGACAAAAGCGGCACCTCATCCATTGAAGGCGTGCTGCTTGCAAGGCCTGCAAAGATGAAAAACAGCAATCCGAGATCAACCGTTGCCCCGGACGCGACTGCCCCGACGAGGAGACACAGGCAGCCATTGCGGGCTGCCAACCGAACGTCCGACTCGAACGTCCCCCGAGCGTCGTGTGCAGGCCTCAGCGCAGACAGCGCGAACAGCGTAAAAAAGAGAGCGCCGGGAATGCCGACATTGGACAGCACGGCGACCGGAAAACTTGACGTTCGCGCCGTTCCCAAACCGACGCCAAGCCCCCAGGAGTCCCGGAAATTCTGCAGCCCAAAAGTGTTCCAGGATCCCCTTTCCAGTCCTGAATCCGACCCCGATTTGCTCAACACCAGCAGATCGACATACTCGTGCACACGGTCATAGAGGCCTTGGTGGATGATCACGACAAGCGCGCAGACGATGGCAAGAAGGGGAGCAAGGAGCACCACGGCGGCACTGTGGCGGCTGCCGCGCGTGACACCGCAGCGCATCAGTGCAGTAAGGTACAAGATCACAAGGCAAATCGGTGCTGCGGCGAGCCCCGTCGAAGATGTCGACAGAATGATCAGGAGCAGCGAGGCCAGGGCAAGAGGGCCGGTCCAGCCCCCTTCGCGCGCACAAAGCCACATAGTACCGGTGAACCCGAGAGCGCCAAGTGTCGTCCCGGCAAAGGCAGAGGTTTCCGGCCAGGAACCGACGATCCGCTTCATCCCGTAAACGACGTCGTTTTCGTGAAAAGCGTAGGAGGCATTTCGCATGAACTGGAGGAGGCCCTGTGTGCCCGTCGCGCTTGTCGCGAGGTCCAGTATTGCAAAGAAGACATTGAAGGCCGCGTAGGCGATGAGGCCGTTCACGATTGCGGTGAAGCCGGTTCGCGTTGAGCCTAGCGATACGATTATCAGGAAACACACGAGATCCGCAGCGAGATAGATCGTCTGGGTAAGATTGCTTGAAACCGGTCCGAGAGGGACCGTTCCACCGCTCGAAGGATATTCTGAAACGCCCAAGGGGATGATCATGCTTTCGCCGGCAAAAAACCGTGGCAGAAAATAGGCCGAGACCGCTCCATAGACTGCGAGGAGGGCAAGCCAGAAGCCCGCCTTGCCAAAGCCAAGCATCGTCGCCGCCGCTGGCCAGCGCGCCCCGCTCCCGAACGTGGCGATTGCAAGAAAGAGAAGAAAGAGATGAGCCGGCTGCACATTCGCTGCGCCAGCCACGATTGCTGCGGCCGAGCCCAACAGTGTCATCACCACGAAAATGATGGCCGTCGAGGCGTATCCGGACGCCAGACCATACAGCCCGAGCAATACCGTAAATATTCCTATCGGTTCAATGCTCATCGTCTTTAAACCCGAAGAATTCGAATAGAACTGCCTCCGCTGCGTTGCACGATATGACTATCGGCCTTATTTGGAAAGCGCGTAAATCCAATCGATACCGATATGAAATATATAATGGCACCGATACCAAATTGATCTATACAATGAATAGATACGACCTCATAAATATTTATTTTCTGTCTATCTATACTGGCTTTCCAAAGAAAATATAACATCTGCCTTTTGATCTCCGAACTGGCCTCGACATCCCAATCGCCGGCAGACTGGCGCGCAAGGCGCTATGTTCAGGATTGCGACAAGACATGGGCCGTAACCAGCGATTTACGATAGTACGAGAGAGATGGGTCACGATCGGGTCCGGAACTCCTTTGTTCACGGATACATAAGGGTTTGCTCGCAATTTGACGCCTGGGGATGGCGAGGAACCTATGCAGGACGCAGCAGTTGACACGGACGACCATGCGCCGGCACTCTCGGATGCCGACGATCTGACTGCACGGCTGCGTCGCGCGGAAAACCTGCTGCGATCACATGGGCCAGGCCCTGCCGAGCGTTATGATTGGCTGGAGGCCATGATCAACCATGTGCCGGACTACATCTACGCGAAGGATCTCGAAGGTCGCTTCCTGTTCGCCAACAAGGCGATTGTCTCGAACAATGGACTGGAGAGCGTGCAGGAGCTCATCGGTCTCACCGACTTCGACCTCCATCCCTCCAGGTCGGCCGAACAGATTGCCGCCATCGAACGCCGCGTGATGGACAGCGGTGAACCGGACCTTGGCGTCGAGGAGCTCAGTCTCAAAGGCAACGGTTGGCTGATGATGTCGCGCGTTCCGCTCAAGGACAAGGCGGGAAAAGTCATCGGCGTCGTAGGAGCGTCCCGGGATATTTCTGCGCGAAAGCGGGCAGAGGTCCTGATGAAGGCACAGGCACGGCTTCTCCAGACGGTGGCCAGAGGCGTGGACCTCAGCCCGTTTCTGAAGGAGGTTGCCGACCTCCTCGAAGAGGTAATCCCGGGTGCCGCCGCCGCCGTGCTGCTGCACCGGGAGGGCGGCGAGGCGTTACACCTCGCCGCAGCATCGCCGACGACCTTAGCGGCGGCTGTTTCGCCATCGGACATTGTCGGTGTCCCCGCATTGTGGCGCTGTTTTGCAATTCCATCCGGCGAAGGCGACCAGCACGGATTGTTGGCGATCCACGGATCGCTGGGTCAGGACGCAAACCTTTCCGAGTTCCTTGTGGGTGTAGCGCAGACGATCGGCATCGCAATCGACCGCCAACATGACGCCGAACGCATTGCCTTCCTGGCCGAACACGATGCGCTGACCGGACTGCCGAACCGAACGTTGCTTGACCGCAAGCTTGCCGTAATCCTGGCGCTCGCGATGGAGGCGGCCAGCGAGGTTGCAGTCGTCTTTCTGGATCTCGATAACTTCAAGCTCGTCAACGACAGCCTTGGACATGCAGCCGGCGACACGCTGCTCCAGGTCGTCGCCAACCGGATATCCGCAGAGGTCGGACAGGGCGGTCTGGTTTCACGCGTGGGCGGCGACGAGTTCATCATCGCCCTGCAACAGACCGACGAGGATTTTCTTCCGCGGTTGACGCGTATCCGTAACGCCATCTCGCAGCCGCTCACATTGGCCGGGATAGCAATGCAGCTTACCTGCAGCATGGGCATGGCGCTTCATGGCGCATGGGAAGACAGCCGCCGAGTTGTTCGTCAACGCAGATATGGCGATGTATTGCGTCAAGCAGAGCGGGCGAAACGGGATAGAGGTCTTCCGACCCGCCATGGCCGAGAACGCGCGGCTGACACTGGGCCGAACCGAAGAGCTGCGCAGGGCGGTGGAGCAGGACGAGTTCGTCCTGCACTTCCAGCCCCAAAAAGACATGCGGACGGGCCAGCTCATTGGTTTGGAGGCGCTCGTGCGCTGGAACCATCCGACGGATGGGCTGCTGTTTCCTGCCGACTTCATCCCGCTCGCCGAAGAGTCGGGTCTCATCGTTTCCATCGGCGAGGCTGTCTTGCGAAAGGCTTGCCAACAGGCGAAGGAATGGCAGGCCGAGGGCCTTCCCGCGGTGACGATGGGTGTCAACATGTCGGCGCGGCAGTTCCAGGAAGCGGGCATGACACGCCAGGTCGCCGCCGCACTCGCCGAGAGCGGGCTTGAACCCAGGTGGCTTGAGATCGAAGTCACCGAAAGCCTGCTGATGCGCGATGTGCATGGCGCGGTCGCGAAAATGAACCAGCTGAACGACCTCGGTGTCAGCCTTGCCATCGACGACTTCGGCACGGGCTACTCGAGCCTGAGCAGGCTAAAGAGTTTTCCGCTGTCCAGACTGAAGATCGACCGGTCCTTCATCGCCGACATCCCGGGCGATGCCGACGACATGGCAATCACCTCTGCGATCATCTCCCTCGCAAGGACACTGGGGCTCGATGTGATCGCAGAGGGCGTCGAGACCGACGAACAGGCACGTTTCCTGTCGGACGCCGGGTGTTTCGCAGTCCAGGGGTACCTGTTCGGCAGACCCGTCCCGGCCGAGCAGATACCGCTTATGATGCAGCCGATCCGGTCAATTGATGTCGCGAATAGCCCGCTGCTCCCCGCCGGTCAGCGGCCTCTCCCGTCTTCCGGCACCCGAACGTCACCTCGAGCCTAGGATGGTCGCCGGTTCGCGCGAGCGTCTGGATGCACCCCGGCAGGATCGTAGCGAACGTCTTCGTCCAATGTATGTCTCTAGAACGCCGGTGAACCTGTTTCAGCCCTTCCTTCCGTAGAACGTCGCGACGCCGCGCCACCGGCTGTGCCAGACATGGGTCCGTCGCCGCGTCGTCAATGTCGAGGGTGGGTCGGCTTGTCGTGCGGCTTCACCAGGAAGCGGCGGGCAATGTCAAAATAGCCGTCGTAGACCAATCCGCCGTTGGAACGCACCAGCGTTTCGCGATGCTGGCGGTAAACCGCTGGCAAGCGATACCAGGCGATACCGGGCTTTCGATGATGGAGGACGTGCAGGTTGTTGTAGAGAAACAGGAGGCCGAAGACTGGGCTGTTTTCAACAATCGCCGTGCGTTTCTCATGGCTTTCGGCGTATCGATGCTCTGCAAAGGACCGCAAGCGCGTCATTGCGGCACCAACATAAACGAAGCCGAGGAGATAGAGCCAGAGCGGCATGCCGCAGATGATCGTCACCCAGCCAACAACCGCCAGAACACCGAGGCTGTGCCAGGCCCATGTCCGCCGTCGGCCCGGCTCGTTCGAAACGAGCATTTGGCTCTCCTGGGCCAGGAAGCTCACAATCATCACCGCGGGACCGACGACCAGGCGACCGAGCAGCGTCGTATTCCATCGCGCAAGGAGGCGACCGAAAACTCCAAGCCGTTCCCAGGCAACCCTGGTGAAATATGAGGATTCCGGATCCTCGATCGGATCCGTGAGGAACTCGTCGCGGTGATGCTCAAGATGGCTCGACTTGTAGATCTGATAGGGGAGCCAGAGCGATAGCGGAACAGATCCGATGGCGTTGTTGATCCGCCGATTGCCGGTCGGGTGATTGTGCATCACTTCGTGCTGGAGCGACCCGTGCCAGGCGATCAGCCAGCCGCCAACGATGAAAAGGACGAACACTGGCAATGATTGCCACCACCAGGTGAGAGCCAGGAACCCACCATGGATGACGATGGCGAGAATCACGGTTGGCCATTCTGTCGGACGTGCCGGAACAGTGGTCAAAGCGACCTGCGAAGTCCTATCAAGCATTCGTGTGATTTCCCCATCAACGAGGAGAATCTAGCAGAGCGCCGACGAAACAGGCAAAAATCCCTATGCGATTTGAGGATTTGAACAGGAAAATGGTCGGCAACTCCTTCTTCTGTGCCTTGACGGAAACGGGAAGAGGAGAAACATCATGGAGACGACACCGAGGCCACGTTGAGCGGATCGAAGGTCAGATCCTCCCCATGAAGTCGCTGGGTGACCTTGCGCCCGCTCTCGGTGCCTAACCCGCGTTGATCGCTGATTGTCCGGCGGCGACAAGAATAGGTTTCACTGCGGCGGAAGAAATCTGAAATCGGTGTGGTGACCACATCATGCGTGGCGCCGACACCAGGTCGACGCCACGTTCGTGTCGTGGATGTTGCGAACTTAAGAGGGCAGCTGGAACACGTAGTTGGCGATCAGGACGATAGCCAGGCCGGCGACAAGAGCCAGATACGGTAGTATACCGGCTTTCTTCTTGCCAAGATCTTGTCCGACGAGACCGAGATCCTCCATTGCTCCTGCAGGAAATTTGCCGCCATCGCGTACGTAATGACGGTAGGCAAATACCGGTAGGATCAGGGCTGCAAAAAAGAACCCGACCCAAAGAGCGTTTGAATATCCCCAGACTTTCGCGCCTGCCCCGAGGAAGAGTGCGTTTACGAAAGCCAGGGCGGTATTGATACCAATGAGCCAGCTAGGTGCTTTCCAAGGCCGTTCGATGTGACCGGAATCCATGCGATGTATCCAGCCGGAGTTCAGATTGAGGAAGTTGAAGATGATGTAGCCGACGTTTGATACCGCAAGGACAAAGAAGTATCCGCCGGCGTCCGACGCAATTGCCAGGAGAAAGAGGTTGAAGGCGAAGTCCGTCCACATTGCCCGGGTTGGCGCACCGTTCTCGTTGGTATGATCGAGATATTTGGGCAGCCAGCCATCTTTCGATCCCTGATAGAGCGTGCGAGAAGAGCCGGCCATCGCTGTCATGATGGCCAGGAAGAGCGCCAGGATCATCAGAATAACGAGCAGCTGGGTAATAATCCGGCCGGCGCCGATCAGGCCCCCAAGCGCTTCAGCGACGCCCGTCCCGTCAACAATGCCCGGTGCCAGCATTCCTGCGTGACCAAGAACGCCTTGAAAGGCAAACGGCACGAGGAAGAAGAACAGGCAGCAGACAAGACCAGAATAGAAAATCGCCTTGAACGTGTCAGCCTTCGGGTTCTTGAGTTCACGTGTATAGCAAACCGCCGTTTCGAAGCCGTAGGTCGACCACGCCGCGATGTAGAGGCCACCGAGGAACAGCGTCCAACCGCCGTTGCTCCACGTGCCATCAGCGCCGGAGTAGGCAGCTGTCGGCGGCACCAGGCCCGTGACGTTTGCCCAGTTGATCTGCCCGCTGACAAGCGGATAGACGCCGATCAGGAGAAGCGGCACCAGAACAATAATCGCCAGCCACTTCTGGACGCTTGCGGTCTCGGAGATACCACGATGCTGGATCGCGAAGATGATCAGCATCAGGATGCCTCCGATGAAGAAGGTGGCATTGATGTTGGCGGTTGCGAGGAAGGGAATGCTGAAGCTGAAGAGCGACCAGTTGCGGATCGCAGGGGTCAGGGCTGCGACACCATCGGCGCCGAGCAACGCGTTGACGGCGTCTGCCGGTGCAGTGCCGGCGTGCGCCGCGATGTATTCGGCCACACGAGGACTGTCGGCGGCAATCGATGTGGCGTGCGCGCTGATCCAATCGAGAACAGCCTGCGAGTCCGCCGCCGGTATCGGAAAGAAGGCGTTGAGGATGTAACCAGCAGCAATTGCGCATCCGAGCGAAAGCACCGGAGACCATGCAAACCAGTTGCACCAAACGGAAAGCGGCGCGATGAACTTTGAATAGCGCAGCCATGCCGTCGCGCCATAGACCGAAGCGCCGCCGGATTTGTTGCCGAACATGCCGGCAATTTCCGCGTAGGTAAAGGATTGCAGAAAGCCCATGATCATCGAAATGATCCAGACGGCGAAGGCGAGCTTGCCCGTTGCCCCGGCAATGCCGCCGATCGAGAAAAGTACAAGCGGCGGTACGCCCGCCGCCACCCAGAAAGCGCCCTTCCAGTCCAGGGCACGGATAAGCTTGCCTTCAGTGCCGGATGTGACTCCGGCGTTCACTACATCTGTCATCGGTGAAGTTCCCCACAATAATTCGTATCGGACGTCTCTTTGTACGTCTCCCTACAGTGTGCCTCCCATGGCATGCTTCACTGGGGCATCCGCCCTTCTGCCCCGTGTTCCCGCACGGGTCGGTCAGCGCTCCAGTGTTTATGCATAGTGAATTATTTTTCTTTGCAGTCAATCTGGCTTTACTTTTTTTTGGCAGTTTGTAGGCTCAGATTTGAGCATAGAGCGAGGACACCATGCGCGAGTTCAGTCCGATCCACAGCGCGGTACGACCTGTATCAGCAAGCGTCATACGCTACCCTGGTACTCTCGCGCTGCCACCGGGCACCGAACGATACCGGGTTAGAGGTGGCGGTTCGCTGGTGGTGCGTGTCGAACCGGGTGACCGCGTGACCGTCACCGATCTCGAGGGCGGTCAGCCTTGCGAGCTTTCGTTCATCGACGACCACGCGAAGTTTCAGGCTGCAGGATTGGGTACGGGCTTCACCAACGCGGCCGATGGGCTGAAGTCCGTTCTGGCTTCGGGCGACGATAGCGCGAGGCGAACACGCGCCGCCCTTGAGCGACGCAGCGTCGATCTGTCTCAAGCTGGATCCCTGCGCATCTTTGGCGAAACCTCGACAGCAGGAAGCCAGGCAGAGATCACCATAAAGCTGAAGGGGCTGTTGATCGCGGCCGCGCCAGCAAGCGCCATGACGCCGGACGCGCAGAATACGGCAACACCGATCGAGATCAGGTTAGGGCGTAGCCAGTTCAGCCGCGACTATTCGTCGGCCCTTCCCGAACCCATTGCCGATCCCCTTCAAGATATTCGCATAAGGGCCGCGACGGCGTCCGCCTATTTCGTCAGAGCGGGCGAGTACATCCAGATCATTGACGTCTTTGGCAGGCAATGTACGGACTTCCAGGCCTTCTCTGCCCGAAAGATCGACAAGGGACTTGACCTCGGACTGGACTCAACAGTCACCCGTACATTGCTCAGCCGTAGTTATCCGATCCCTGGCCTGCCATCAAAGGCCTTCGATCGCGACTTCGAACCTCTGGTGGAGGTCGTCCAGGATACGGTAGGTCGCCACGATGCCTTCGCCACCGCCTGTAACTCACGCTACTACGACGACATGGGCTATCCCGGCCACGTCAACTGCACGGACAATTTCAATGCCGTGCTGTCTTCCTACGGGATCGCTCCTCGCAAGGGTTGGGAAGCGCTGAATTATTTCTACAACACGAACATAGACCACAACAACCAGCTCTATCTCGACGAGCCGTGGTCACGGCCCGGCGATTATGTGTTGATGCGGGCACTGACCGACCTTGTCTGCGTTTCATCCTCGTGCCCCGATGATATCGACGCGGCAAATGGCTGGGATCCAACAGATATCCACGTCCGGACATTCTCCGGTAAAGAAAAATTCTCAAGAGCGGTGGCCTATCGCATGACACCTGATGCCGATGTAGAACTCACACGCGAAACGGCGTTCCATCCTCGCCTCTCGGCACTGACCCGGGACTATACCGAGTATCGCGGCTATTGGCTGCCCAACCGCTTTTCGTCCGACGGTCCGGTAGAAGAGTATTGGGCTTGCCGGGAAAAGGCTGTTGTCATCGATCTTTCGCCGCTGCGCAAGTTCGAAGTGACCGGTCCGGACGCCGAGGAATTGCTTCAGTATTGCTTGACGCGCGACGTGCGCAAGCTTTCCACCGGGCAGGTGGTCTATTCAGCCATGTGCTACGACCATGGTGGCATGATCGATGATGGCACGCTGTTCCGGCTCGGCGACAAGAACTTTCGATGGATCGGCGGGGACGATCTGAGTGGAATCTGGCTACGCGAGCAAGCGCAGAAGAAAGGTTTCAGGGCCTGGGTCCGCTCTTCCACCGACCAGATGCACAATATCGCGCTTCAAGGTCCGAGAAGCCGCGACATCCTCAAGGACATGATATGGACCGCGCCACGCCAGCCGACGATCGGCGAACTCGAATGGTTCCGTTTCACGGTAGGCCGCATCGGCGGTTTCGAAGGCGCGCCCGTCGTTGTATCGCGGACAGGCTATACTGGTGAGCTTGGCTACGAAATCTTCTGCCACCCGAAAGATGCATTGACCGTATTCGACGCGGTGTGGGAGGCCGGTCAACCGCATGGACTGAGGCCCATGGGTCTGGAGGCGCTGGACATGGTGCGCATCGAGGCCGGACTGATCTTTGCCCATCACGAATTCACCGATCAGACCGATCCCTTCGAGGCGGGCATCGGGTTTACCGTGCCGCTGAAATCGAAGGCCGACGACTTCATCGGCCGCGATGCCCTCATCCGCCGCAAGGAAAACCCGCGCCATATCATGGTCGGGCTGGATGTTCGCTCGAGCGAAGCTGTCGGTCACGGAGATTGTGTACACCTCGGTCGAGCTCAGGTGGGCGTCATCACCAGCGCGACGCGCTCGCCGATCCTTGGCAAGACCATCGCCCTTGCACGTATTGATGTGACACACGCAGGAGCGGGCACGGAACTTGAGATCGGCAAGCTCGACGGTCAGCAGAAACGACTGCCGGCCGTCATCGTGCCGCTTTCGCACTACGACCCGCAAAAGACCCGGCCGCGGACGTGATCGTCAATCAGCCCTGCGCTGGGCATTGGAGATGGCCCGCGCGGCCTCTTCCGAGGAGTTGGCAAGCGTCCGCATCTCGGCGGCAAGGACGGCAAATCCTGAGCCGGCCGTCCCGGCGCGTGCAGCTTCTATACCAGCGTTGACGGCCAAAAGCTTCAGGTACCGGAGAGACTGCAAAATCTCGTTGGTCTTTGAAGCGGTGACACGCATATCCGCGGTCTGTTCATCGATGCGCTGGTAGAGCGATTCAATGTTGATGATACTGCCCTCGAGATAAAGCAGTTCGCCATTGCCATCCCAAACGCCACCTCCGGTCTCTGTGACCCAGACCAAATGGCCTTCGCTATGGCGAATCCGGTATTCCATCGTCCAATCGCTTCGCTGATTGAGCGCAAGCCCGACGACCTCGTCCATGAGTGGAATGTCTTCCTCGCACATGGTGGATGTGAAGGTTCGCTTGCTGTTGCCGATGATCTCGTCGGCGCGATAGCCGAATATCCGCTCGATCCCGTCAGTCATTTCCAGCATCGTGTAGTTTTCGTCGGCGCGGCAACGATAGAGAAAACCGCTCATTCGACCGAGAATGCTTGTTTGAAAATCCATGACGATCACGTTCAAAGAAAGAGGTTCCAGAGAGATTGCTTCGCATCGTTCCAAGGACATCGGGAGGGCCGCTGGCGTCGACCCTTCCGGTTCCGTGCGGCAAGATCAGTTGCGCAGGTATTCCTCCATGGAATCATCAAGCGCCTCTACCCAGGGCGTGTGGTGCTTCGGCGACATGTTGCCCGTCATCAGTGACCTGTAGGCGTGATCGCGAAAGCCCATGACATTTTCCGCCTTGTGGTGCTCCCACTCCATGAACGTCTTGTTGGTGCCCTCTATGTCGAAGTTCGGATAGTCGGTTTCGGCAAGCAGTTCCTTCACATAGTCGCCCTGATACCAGATCATCTGCTCGGCATCTTCGAGCGTCTCCTCGCGGGCGCGCCACATGTCGAAATTCGCCTTCAGCTCGTCTTCGGAAGGCAGCTTTATGCGCCCCATCATCACGTCGCGAGCCCACCATGCCTGAACGTCGAACATGTTGAAGGTGTAGAACTGATCCTGCATGCCGATGTAGAACAGTTGCGGATTGCGGTCGAAGATCACGCCCTTGTAGAGGCTGTCGGCCCAGAGCCGATTGGCCGTCTTCAGGCGGAGCTCGTCCGGCAGGAACGGGAAATGGTGCTGATAGCCGGTGCACAGGATCAGCGCGTCAACGTCCTTTTTCGATCCGTCGAGGAAATGCGCCGTGCGGTTCTCGAGCCTGACAAGCAGCGGGCGCTCTTCGAAATTTTCCGGCCATTTGAAACCCATCGGCTTGGAGCGATAGCTCGTCGTCACCGATTTTGCCCCGTACTTCCAGCATTGCGAACCGATATCCTCGGCAGAATAGCTGCGTCCGACGATGAGGATGTCCTTGCCCTTGAACTCAACAGCGTCGCGGAAATCATGTGCATGCAAAACGCGCCCGTTAAACGTCTTTACGCCCTCGAAGTAGGGTACGTTCGGCGTCGAGAAGTGGCCGCTTGCTACGACCACATAATCGAATTCCTCGTCATACATCCGGTCTTCGACCCTGTTATGAGCGGTCACGGTGAATTTCTTCGTTGTTTCGTCGAATCGGACCATCCGCACGGGCGTATTGAAGCGCACCCAATGGCGCACATCGGCCTTCTCCACGCGGCCCTTGATATAGTCCCACAGAACCGCGCGTGGCGGGTAGGAGGCAATTGGCTTGCCGAAATGCTCCTCGAAGGAATAGTCCGCGAATTCGAGGCACTCCTTGGGTCCATTCGACCAGAGGTAACGATACATGCTTCCATGAACAGCCTCGCCGTATTCGTCGAGCCCTGTACGCCAGGTGTAATTCCACAGGCCTCCCCAGTCGGACTGCTTCTCGTAGCAGACAATCTCAGGGATCTCGGCACCCTTCTGGGCGGCGGATTGAAACGCACGTAACTGAGCAAGGCCCGAGGGCCCGGCACCGATGACGGCAACTCGTGTCATATAGCATTCCCCTTTATAAGCGTCGTTATGCAGCCGTGTGTCTTTGCCTTGCAGGGCCGTTCAATCCGGGAATATTCCCGGGCTCGTTGGCGCGCCGTCGTCAAACCGGGAAAGCCAGTTGATCGTGTCGTCGCGATACCGCGTCAGCCCTTTGTAATCGACGAGTTCGGCTGGCAACGTCTGAAGAACGCGGTGAAGCCTGCGCGCCCATTTGGGAACGGTTACAAGCTCGTCCATGCTGATCAGATAGCAACGAATGACAAACAGGATCGCGTTGGAACGCGGAAGGCGCCAAAGCGTCTGCAACTCGACACGAAGATGCACTTTACCGCCAACGTTCTGGGGAGTGACCGTTGTCCGGTCGGGCCCCCATAGGTGAAACTTCTCGGGGCTCGTATCGAGCCGGGGATTGATGGTCATCGTCCAGTTGAATCGGCGCGTCGGCTTGCCGAGCTGGAGGTTGAGGAGGAAGTTGAGGGCCCGATCGAATATGCCGATCTGGTGGGCGAGCGGGACGGGACCGTGCCACTCCATGAAGTTCATGCCGATGTCGAAATCGAGTGACCAGTCTGCCTGCGTCGTCACCATCCCCGCGTCCATCCAGAGATTGTCGTTGCGTTGATCGACGATGCAGAAATCACCCTGAGCCTGGCGGGTAATATATTCCATCGGCTCGTAGGCAAGGGTGGAGCGGTCTCCGAACGTGAACGTATCATCGATCTCGAGCGGGCGGTTGATCCAGCGCCACTGATCACCATTCTTGATCAGGGTGAAATGCTCGGGATAGCCGGCAGCCTGCTCTTCCATCAGAAGTTCCAGCACGTCCCATTGCGCTGTCATCATGTGCGGCAAGGCCTGGCAGCGAAGCGGATCTTCCCTGAGGACCAACGCACGATCCTGCATCTCGGCGACGTAGTGCTCATCGACATCGATGAGGCTTTCGTAGATCGTTCCCTTCTGGCCGTGGACATGGGGCTCCATGTTGACGGAGTACATGTACTCGTCCCTATCGAACGGAAAGGGAAAACGGCGAATATTATCCGGGCTGTTCTTGTAGGTAAAATCGTCGCGGAATGTTTCTTGCTTGAACACGATTGCCATAGGTCGGCTCCTCGGCGTGATTAGAGATCAAGGGAAAGTCTCGCCCCTTCGATGCGCGATACGCAGATCATTATTTTCCGGCCGGAGGCCTTTTCGTCCTCCGACAGATAGACATCGTGATGGGACAGCGCGCCGTTGCAGCCGAGCACAGGCGTCTCGCACTGCCCGCATGCGCCGCCGCGGCACAGATAGGGAGGGTCTATGCCCGCCGCCTCTATCGCTTCAAGGATGCTTTGATGGTCGTCGACATGGACGACGGCGCCCGAGCGCACCAGCTCCACGTCGAAGGGCTTGCCCGGTATCGGCGCGAGGAACCGCTCCGAATGGATGTTTTCCTTGGGCCAGCCGGATTCCTTCGCGGTCCTGAGGAGGAAGTTCATCATCCCCTCGGGACCGCATACGTAGACATGCGTGCCGAGCGGCTGGTTATCCAGAACGGAAGCTGCAGGAATGATCTGGTCGTCGGAGTTGAAATAGAGCTTGATACGGTGCGCACCATATCGCTCGGTCAGTTCCTTGAAGTAGGCGCCGTGCTCCCTTGAACGAAGCCCGTAGTGAAGTTCGAAGGCGACGTTGTCGCGATCAAACTGTGCCATCATCGCAAGGAAAGGCGTGATGCCGATGCCGCCTGCAAAGAGGATGTGCTTTCGGCCACGCTGATCCACATGAAAGAGATTGACGGGTTGGCTGATCGCGAGTTCATCCCCTTCGGCGACGTTGTCATGCAGAAAGCGCGACCCGCCTCGCGAATCCGTCACGCGCAGCACCGAGATTTCGTAGGCAGACGTTTGATGCGGGGGCGACATCAAGGAATAGGGGTTGCGACGGACAACGCCCTGATCACGCATGGATACGATGACATGTGCGCCGGCGGAGAAAACCGGCAGCGGCTGACCATCGAACCGCTCGAACCGAAAGCGCTTGATATCATTGGCGACGCGATCAATCTTGCTGACGCGGACCGGGATTGCGGAACCTTTGCTCATGAGAACAGCTCCTGTGAGGCCGGTGCCGTGCCGGGTTCCTCGGCATCGATGTTGACCCCCTGGAATGCGGCGAGACGGCGGGAATAGTGGTCGCGCACCAACAGGCTCAGGCCGCAGTGGCTGCAACTGAACGGGCTGACGGTGACGTTGTCCGTGGTGCCTTTGCAGTGAACGCACTGGACGCGCCGGGCAAGCGACCCACGATGCTCGGTGGGGATCGAATGGAAGTCCATGCCAAGATCAAGGGCGATCTGCATGCATTGACCGATAAAGCCTTCACGCCCGGCAATGTAGAGACGCGTGCTCATCGTCGCCGAGGCCAGCGAAGACTTCAGCCGAAAGAGCAGCGTTTCAACGGTTGGCCCCTGCCAGAATGCGTAGGGCCCAAGCGCTTGAAGGGACAGATCGTGATCGTGGCCTTTCGACCCCGCGGCGACATAGAGAACTTCGCATCTACCGAGCAAGGTGGCGTCGAGCGCCGGCGCCTGCTCGAGAAGTGCGTGTGCCCCTTCCCCTTCCAGAGCAAAGATGTGCCGGCGCGCAAACGGATCGATTTTGATGCCCCCATAGACCGGGCGGCTCTTGATACCTTCAACAAGCATGGCCAGTTCCCTCAGCCGACCGCCGTTCTCTTCTTCTTCTCCGGATCGTCAAATGTGATCGTGTGAGCAATGGCCTTGGCAGTCATCGACTTTCCACGCACGTCAAGCGGAACGCCTTGCACCGCCTTGTCCACGTCCAGGCGCGCGATTGCCATGGAGCGGTTCGTCAGTTTCGAATAGCTCGGGCAAGTGATGACACCGACCTTCTTGCCGTCGGCCCAGACCTCGTCACCAAGGTTAGTCGGACCGTCCGCATCGACCAGCAGGCCGAAGATCTTGAACCTCTCCTTGCCCTTGAGCCGCGCATGTTCCTCAGCCCCACGGAAACCGGTTTTTCCCGGGCTAACGGTAAAGGCCAGGCCAAGCTCCCACAGACTATCACCCGGCGGCTGGTCAGCAAACGGATACATCTGGGAATTGTCGTAGGGATAAAAGAGAAGATAGCTCTCGACCCGGAGCATATCGAGAACACTGAAGCAGACGGGAACAATGCCCATCTCCTTGCCTTCCTCGACAATGCGGTCCCAGACCAGCGGCGCATCCTGTCCGCGCACGAAAATCTCATAGCCGCGCTCGCCTGTATAGCCGGTGCGCGAGATCATCACCGGAACGCCAAACAGCGTTGTCTGCATGTGATGAAAATATTTCAGATCGCGAATGCCGGGGACGTGCCTGGCAAGATAGTCGACGGCCAGCGGACCCTGGAGCGAAAGATCATGCAGGTCGTCGTCAAAAAGAACGGCGCAATTGCGCCCCGCCGCCTGCTTTACGATCTCCTCGTGCCCCGAACCGGAGCCGTGCACCAGCATCCAGGAGTTCGGACCCGTGCGGTAGACGATACAGTCATCGGTGAAATGACCGCGATCGTTCAGCATGCAGGCATAAACGGACTTGCCCGGATAGAGCTTGTTCATGTCGCGGGTTGTAATGTAGTCCAGTACCGTGATGGCATGCGGTCCAACCAGATGAACCTTCTTCAGGCCCGACACGTCCATGAGGCCAGCCTTGGTTCTCACGGCGATATGCTCTTCAGAGATGTCCTTGTCGTACGTCCAAGCGGTTCCCATTCCGCTCCAGTCTTCCAGTTTCGAACCCAGCGCACGGTGCCGGTCTGCAAGAGCTGAAAAACGCCATGTGACAGTCATATTCCGTTCCCTTTGTTTTACTGTATGGAATATTTGTTTCTTGACTATAATCGCGTTTTTGCATGTGGCAAGCGGGACGAGGTCAATTTTCCACCGACCCGGCAGCGCGATTTTCAGATTTTCAGGGCGCGCTCCCCCGCTGACCGGTGCGCGGCAATCATGGTGTTGGCCATGAGCATGGCGATGGTCATCGGCCCGACACCACCGGGGACGGGCGTGATCACCTCGGCGACCTCAGCCGCTTCCGCGAAGGCGACATCGCCGACCAGACGTGTCTTTCCTTCACCCTTTTCCGGTGCCGGAATGCGATTTATCCCGACATCGATGACGGTCGCACCGGGCTTCACCCAGCCTGCCCTCACCATCTCGGGAACGA
>NZ_JBFUAL010000023.1:0-71836 GCF_056406295.1 Rhizobium sp. P1_C7 | reverse complement strand
ATACAAGATCGAAGACAGTATCCGAGGCTCAGACCCCGGACATCGCCGGGCCGTTCGACAGGACCTGTCCCTCCCGCTGGTGGACGAGTTCTTCACCTGGCTCGCGGCTCAGGCTGTGCGTGTCTCACGCAAATCCGATCTCGGCATTGCCCTGGCGTATATGCTGAAACGACAGGATGGCTTTCGGCTGTTCCTTGATGACGGCTGCGTCGATATCGATTCCAACCTGGTGGAAAACGCCATCCGTCGCCCGGCCATGAACCGCCGCAACGCGCTCTTTGCGGGCCATGATGAAGGGGGGCGGAACTGGGCCCGGTTTGCCAGCCTGATCGGCACTTGTAAAATGAATGGCGTTGAGCCCTACGCCTATCTGTGCGACCTCTTCACCCGCCTCGCAAACAGCCACCTCGCCAAAGACATCGATGCCCTGATGCCATGGGCCTATGCCGCGCGCATCAGAGCCTCACAATGAGCTCGTCAGATACTCTTCGGTGAGCTCATTTGACGGCCCGTAGATCAACCGAAAAATCTATGGGGCGTGGACGTCGCATACCGTACAATCTCTTTGGACTGGGTTGTTTCCGCAGGCGCCGCGTGTAATTTAGCAAATTCTTAATAATACCCTTGACTGGATAATATGAATCCTCACTTGATTCGTCCTTTGGAGGATTCCAGATGTCCGTGAACCTAAGTATCAGAGAGGTCATCGTCGCCGTGGAGCGACGCAAAGGCGTCACCATGCGTTGCCACATCACGCTTGATGACCTTGCTCGCAGCCTGCTTTACCGCTGGCCCGAGGATGATCGCGGCAAGGAATGGGTTGTGGCGCAGACGATGTGCCTTGAGGCTATGGAAGGCGTTCGCGATCCTGAGCAGGCGAGGGCGGCATTTGTCGCCGCAGCGCAGGCCGCTGGAATGCTCATGGTCAGGGAGGAGTATATCCAGGAGCGACCGGAGCCCCGCCCACGGAAGACCAAGCGCGGGCATTCGCCATCAACGCACTAGCTGTCGCCACTCACCATTCTGATGGATTGCAATTTCATGAATATATTGCTACTTGCTAATATACCATCTGGGCGGCCCAAAGGTCCATCCGCCAAAACCACCCAAGGGCTGTCCAGATGGTCCTCCTCACCATTTTGATGAATTGCAATTTAGTAATTATAGATATTTACTGGATCAACCATCTGGGCGGTCGGAAGGCCTCTCCGTGATCTCACCCCAATCGTTCAGGTGGCCCTTAGCCGCGCGGCATTACCGAATACTGAGACCCAAAAAAAGCCCCGCGGTGTTGGCGGGGCAAGTTGTCGTCCGAGTATGTTCAGATAAAACGCTTATGCCTTAGCCTTGGTTCCTTGGCTTTTTGCATGACGCCACGCGCCGCATCCACCAGTGCGCGAAGCTGTTTTTCATCTCTGACGTCCTGTTGATAGAGGTCGATGATGATAGCCGCGACACGGCTTGCTTCCTCCGACGCCAACACGACGTCATTTTCCCGACAATAGGCTTCAAGGACCAGCTGACATTTCGCCAAGTCTTTTGATGTCAGCGGCTCGTCGTGCCGATGAAATCGCCTAGTCATTTTCCCAACCTCCTCTAGCGAGTTTGGAATGCTATTTATTTTGGATTTTACAGCGGTGGAATCAAGAGTTGACTCTCGCCTCGGCATGAACAAAGTAGGAACAATGAAACATCGCCGTGGCATAGATCTCGGGCGCTCGCCTCGGGATTCGATCGCTTACATGGGGCCGCTCCTCGACCCCGTGCACACCACTTTTGACGACATACCGGAATTTCACGCGATCGGTGTGCATTGCCCGAAGTGCGAGCGCGAGGCCTGGCTTGATCGCTGGGCCGTTCAGCGCAAGTGGGGCGGTGGGGTCTATCTTGGATCGGTGACGTCGCGGCTCAGATGCCGGAGCTGCGGAAACAAGGATAGCAACAAGTGGATACTTGGGCAGGCGCCGCGGTAGGGGCGCTGGAACGGATGTTTAGGTATGCCTCCTAGGTGGATTGGTCGAGATTTATTCCTGCCGCTCTCGCCTTTCCCACCAAGTAAGACACGAAGGAAGCGCACGCGCCCAGCATAAAAAGTGCATCCTGTTCATCAACATCAGACTCGTCCTTTTCGAGCAAGGAGTGCCGAATACCCTCCTCGTCACTAGTGAAATCATAAATGCGCAGGAAACCCTGCTTCAGGGCTCCGTGGATTCTGTGATATCGCTCGAGTTCATCTAGGGCGGGTTTGAGAGTGTTTGCATTCGATGCAAGAGCCTTCGAAATAGCCTCAACGGCATGAACGCTCTCTCGAACGCATTCGGCCCATGAGCCTGAAGTGGCTGCGGCGGAGGCGTTCTTAAGGTGCTGAAGAGCGCCCCGATGACGGGACAGGGAAGAAAATGCTCTCTCAACCGTTGCGGCTTCCTGCTCGCTCTGAACGGGGAAGAAGGTATCGCCTACAAGTCGATAAGCCGCTCTTGTTTGTGTTAGCACCCTCGCGACGGCCGCATCTAGCTGATAGGGAGATTTCCGATGACGAAGAGCGAACTGTAGGAAATCGAAGACGTCGATATACGTACCTTTAAATAAAAGATCTTTCAGCTTTGCTGTAACAATCTGTACATGGTTGTCGTACTCATCGATCGGCTTGAATTCTTTGGTAACGTGCCAAGATAAAAGAACATCATTCCAGCTTCCCACGAGCTGGCGGCTATGAAAACTGAGCCCCCGGTACACGATCGCCCACAACTCCGACCTCGTCTCCATTGAGACTTCTTTCAAGCGCTGTTGCTGGGGAAGTGGAGCAGCGCCTTCGGCCTGCGCGAAAGTTACAAGCTTCCTGTCTAATTCGATGTCGCTCAAAATGCATCCATTCGTGAAATCAGGCACCGATATCTACACTGCCAAATGCATTCTGAAAAGACAGCACCAACCATCTTGACAAAATTGTTATTTTGACATAAGGTGCTCGACGCTGGCCACCAACCAGCCACCCGCGCGCCTCACCAGCGCATCTCCGCCACCACCAAGAGGAGATCACCATGAGATATTACAGATTCGCAGCCATCGCAGTGCTTGCACTTGCCGTCGTCATTTTCGGCGGCGTCGCCATCGCTACACCCAGTGCGCCGCCAACTGCTGTGCAGGCTGAATACGTCACCGACGCATCTGTCGTGTATGTCGACACTGATCGCGGCCACGGCTCCGGAGTCCATATCGGCGACGGCTATGTGCTTACGGCCGGCCATGTCGCTGACGGCGCGAAGACCATCCAACTCAAGACGGCAGGCGGCAAGTTTCAGCCGGCCGAAGTGCTCTGGCTCAACAAAGAGTACGACATCGCGCTCCTGCGCACCGACGGAGCGGGCATCGGCGCCGCCACGCTTTCATGCCGCTACGCTCACACAGGCGAAGATATCCGAGCGATCGGCGTCTTCAGGGCTCGAGTCCAAAAAGACGGGCGCTCTGTAAGTCTCGGAAATTTCCCAACGGCCGAAGACGCTCACGCAGCATATGTATCTGCCGCCAATGATCTTTACGGCGAATACGCAAGAGCCGCCTGACTGATTGGCTTCACGGCCGCGCGAATGCGGTCGGTCTTTTCCCAAACATTGGAGGCGGCATGCCTACACCACCATTGAGCGACGAACTCGCCAGACAGGCGGCCGACGCCTTCGCGTCCACGAGCAGCCAGACGCTGGCCGCCGAGCAACTTGGCATCCCACGGCAGACGTTCAACCACCGGCTGACAGTGGCCGCCGAGCGTGGAATGCTTGGCACCAAGCCTGTGCTGCCAGGGTTCGCCATCAAAAGCGTTGCCAGCAAGGCTGAGGACGGCAGTTGGGTTAAGCAGACCAAGGCGGCTGGCGAGGAATTCGAAGTCCCGGCCGGACACACAGTCAAGGGCGTGTCATCGCTCGTCGATGCGGACGGCAGGACGATCCAGCAGTGGATCAAGACGCGCAACGAATATGCACCGCAGGACATCGCTGCGATCCTGAAGGAAGCGTTCGTCGACGTTCCGCCCGCTGCGCCTGTTCCGCTCACTGTTGCGCCAGCTACTTCGCTTCTGACGCTCACGCCTCTGGCCGATTGGCATGTCGGTTTGTTCTCATGGGGAAAAGAGACGGGCACGAACTGGGATTTGAAGATCGCTGAAGGCGTGATTGGCTCGGCGATCGAGGATCTCGTTGCGCGCACGCCACCTAGTGCCGAGGCGATCGTTCTTGGCGGCGGCGATCTGCTGCATTCGGATAGCAACGAGAACAAGACGGCGCGCTCAGGCAATGCTCTGCAGGTCGATGGCAGATACCAGAAGGTATTGATGACGGCTTGCCGGCTGGTCGTTCGGACAATCGACGCCAACCTTCGAAGACATGGCCATGTGACCGTTCGCATTCTGCCTGGCAACCACGATGAGCATGCATCGGTCGCGGTGGCCTACTTCCTTCTGGCTTGGTATCGCAACGAGCCGCGCGTCACGGTCGATGTCGATCCGTCCCTGTTTTTCTGGTTCCGCTTCGGCAAGGTGCTGCTCGGCGCCACGCACGGCCATACGGTCAAGCTGAAGGACATGTCATCCATCATGGCCCACCGGCGCGCCGAGGACTGGGGCGCGACGTTGTTCCGATACATCCACGGCTTCCACATCCACCACAAGAGCATGTTCGCCACAGAAGGCAACGGCGTCATTTCGGAAAGCCACCAAACGCCGACTCCGCAGGATGCGTGGCATTTCGGCTCCGGCTTCCTGTCTGGTCGATCGCTGCAGTCGATCAGCTACCATCGCGAATACGGCGAGGTCTCGCGCGTGCGGGTCGCGATGATGGATGCGGCGAACGACAATGAACCGGTGAGGATGGCGGCGTGAGCGGATGGTATAATCCAGACGCATGGTCGTCGCCGTCTCGCGTCGTGAGCGATATCCAAGAGCCAAGGGTGTCGCGCATTCTGGGGCCTGACGGACAGCCAATCCCCTACAAGCCGCAGCAGGCGCCGATAGGCTTCGTCAAGCTGGGCGAGCGGGTGAAGAAAAACTAACCACCATAGAAGGAGCCAATCAATGGCGAAGCTAGCATACGACAACATCTTCGAGTCGATCGAGCCAGACAAGAAAAAGGCCGCGCGCATGCAGGGCGCAAGCGATGCAGAAATCGATCTGCGAACGATCTTGGAAGAGCGCGGCATGCGCACCAAAGAAGTTAAGTCGATAGTCCGCGCCCTGCACGATCGAGTTTTCGCTCGCTACCGCTAACCACCACCCGTCGCCGACCACCAAGTCGGCGGCAACACCACGAAGAGGAGACTGAAAATGGATATTGTAGGAACACTGAGAAATGCGCGTCGCGTAGAAAAGGGCGAGGATCCGCGCGCTCCTTGCCTTCGTGGCAACGTCTATGGCGACAGTAAGGGGAGGTTCTATGACGGTGAGCTTATCACGACCAGCACCATCACGGAGGAGGATGGCGACACGTTCAAGACCCGTTACAGCGCCTATCGCGTGGAAAGCTGGTACGGCCAGCCAGCGAATGACAACAAGCCGTCTGCGACAGCGATCAACGAGCTCGTCACTTACTTCCACGGCAAGTCGAAGGCGGCTGGCTGGTGGCAGGAGGATGGTCGCGACCTGACTGGCGACAAATACGTCCACGCCACGAAGCTGATGCTCGTCGTCACTGAACTGGCCGAAGCGATGGAAGGGCTACGCAAGGGCTTGATGGATGACAAGCTGCCGCATCGCAAGATGGGCGAGGTTGAGCTTGCCGACGCTTGCATCCGGATCTTCGATCTGGCTGGCGTTCTTGGCTACGATCTCGGCGGAGCCATGGTTGAGAAGGACGCGTTCAACTCAGTTCGTCCGGATCATCAGATCGAGAACCGCAAGGCCGCTGGCGGGAAGGCTTACTGATGGGCATTTCCGTTTCACCGAAGACGACTGGATCCGGCGACAGACCGCCGCTCCCGCGTGGAGTTATACCTTTTCAGCCAAAACAGTATAACGACGTCGCCGAGGCCACCTTCGGCCCGCTCGACAAATATCTGCCGGCGAATGATAACTCGCCAGTCGCCAACGTCATGAACAGCCCGTTGAATGGCGGCCAGATCGCCACGGCGGTGCCGCACGGCCAGTACATCGGGTTGACACGTCCTCAGTCCCAGGACGGCGGACGCAACGGCGACTTCATGCAGACTTACACCGGCCGCAAGTTCTGGCCGATGGATCCGCGTGCCGATGAGGTCTTCATCGAGGACATCGCGCACAGCCTTGCGATGCAATGCCGGTATGCAGGCCACTGCCACCGCTTCCTGTCGGTAGCCGAGCACTCGGTGTTGATGGCACGTCACCTGCGCTGGGAGGGCGTAGATGTGGCGCTGTGGGCGTTGTTGCATGATGCCAGCGAAGCATACCTCGTCGACATCCCCAGACCGGTCAAGCCGTACCTGAGCGGCTACAAGGAAGCCGAGGCGAAGGTCATGGCAGTCGTCGCCGAGCGGTTTGGCTTAGCGGCAGAAATGCCAGCCTTGGTCCACGATGCTGACAACCGGATCATCGCCGACGAACTCGCCAACATGACGCCAATGGACTGGCAGGCTCGCTATGCCGGCCAAGAGCTTGGTGTTCAGCTGCGGTACTGGTCACCGGCTCGCGCGAGCGAGGAGTTCATGGCGACGTTCACGGCGCTGATGGATTGCAGGGCGAGGGGGATGGAGTGATGGCAAAAAAGAAGCTGTCATGGGCCGAGGAGTTGGTCGGCCGACCAGTACCGAAGGAAGCGCCATACATCGATCTGATCATGGCTGGCTACGTGAAAGAGGACGGAACGGTCTGCGGGAAGATGGAGCCGGGTGACCGTTGGCTCCGTCGGGCCTTCACCAAGATCAAGCGAAAGGGGTGGGTCGAATCAAGCTTTGGTTTCGGGAAGGGCATGGTGATTTTCTTCCTTACGGAGCGCGGCAAGCCGGAAGCTCTTGCCGCCAAGGAGCGAGTGAAGGCTGCCCGCGAGGCACGCCAGCAATGGAGCGCGGATTGGAACACTGCATGGGCCGCGAAGCAGAAGGATGCCGCATGACCCATCACACCAGCGAAGACCACTGCAGCCGATGGGGCGGCATTCCGCAAGCCAAACTCACAGAGTTCAACCGGCGCGCCATCGGCCTGCTCTGCTCCGCCTTTGGAATGGGGCCTTGGAATATTCAGGTCAACTGGGATCGGGTGAAGTGGGGCAGCGAGCGCCACACCGAATTCGTCACCTCAGCTCACGGCCTCTCGACGTGGGATTTCAACCGGCTCACCCGCCTTGTGATCGGCGCCCATGACGAATGCATCCGGGTTGAGATCTCGCCTCGCGCGTTCCGCTATCTGGCGATCAAGATGTGGCCACGCGAAGGCCGCGAGGGCTGCATGTCAAAGAGACATCCGACCATCGAGCAAGCGGTCGCTAGCTATAGATGTGCGGCATGACGAGAGCTCAGTTCGTCTTTCTCATCTGGATCACTATCGCCAAGGGCTGGAGCAGGAAGGCCGCCGAAGCCCTCCCGCTCGCGCGCCGAGCCTATCGCGACTACATGGCCGAGATCGACGTCCCGTTCGGCCACTACTTCTACGCATGGGATGAGGCCGCCGCCCGGGTAGTAGCCGAGGAATACGTTCTGCGGTTCGGGGAGGCAGCATGACTGGCCACCAATACCGCATCGGCGAACGCTGCGTCTGCGTCGACGACCGCTTTTCCAACGTCAGCATCGACCAAGGGCTCCGCGCCGGGCAGGAGTACACAGTGAGGTGGGCCGGCAACTACCGGCACTATGTCGACGGCGACTTCTACGGCATCAAGCTGATCGAGGTCGATCGAGGAAATGACGATGGGCCGGAAGGCTACGGCGCGGCAGACATGCCGTTCCGCGCATCTAGGTTCCGACCGCTGGTCTCACCAAAGACCAAGACCACCACAAAGATTGAGGAGACGGTATGAGCGAGATGATTGAGCGGGTGGCGACCGCAATGGAAGAGGCTGCATTCGGATACAGCATGAACCTCGTGCGGCTGGTGGATGGCGTGAGCACCTATCGCCTGAAATACTCAGACGGCGAATTGCTGGAGTTTGGATCGACCGACGAAGTCTATGAGCATGTCGCTGAAAAGAAGCGTCGTACCCAAGCGCGAGCTGCCATTGAGGCCATGCGCGAGCCGACGGAAGAGATGGGGCGCATAGTGCGGGAGAAAATTGGCGGGTTCTCCGACTCGCGCATGTATCGAGAATTCATCGACGCCGCACTCAAGGAGGAAACCCCATGAGCCCCAACACCGACAAGTGGACGCCATGGAGCGTCGATAAGGGCAGCCTTGCGGCCATCCCATCCGCCAACGACAACGTGCCGTCAGAGCTTCGCGCGCTTGGCGCAGCAATCGGGAAGGTAATGCCCGGTGAGTTCGCTGATAGCAAGTATCTCATACAGCCACCGTATGGCGAGTACTTCTCAGCCAACGACAATCTGCCGCCGGTCGTCGCCTTCACTGGCCTGGCTGGAAGCGGCAAGTCCACCGCAACCAAGTATCTCGTCGAGCAGCACGGCTACACGCTGGTGAAGTTCGCCGGGCCGCTCAAAGACATGATGCGGGCGATAGGGTTTTCGGAAGCGCACATTGAAGGTGGGCTAAAGGAGCAGCCGGACGCGATGCTTGGCGGCAAGACACCTCGCCATGCCATGCAGACGCTTGGCACCGAATGGGGACGCAAGTGCATCGGTGAGGACTTCTGGGTGAATGCTTGGCTTTATCGAGCTCGCGCGCTTACCGACTTCGGCGCTCGCGTCGTCTGTGATGACTGCCGTTTCCCGAACGAAGCGCAGGCCATCCGCAAGCTGGGCGGCGACATCTACAAGATCGAGGGCAGGGGCGGCATTGCTGGTGGCCACATTTCAGAGCGCGGCTGTGGCGATCAGGATCTAGTGATCGCCAACGCGGGTTCTGTGGATGAACTGCACGGCAAGATCGAGGAGGCCGTGCAGCGGTATGGTGAGATCCCGAGAGATGTGATGGATGCTGCTCGCGTGGCGGTCGAAGATGGGCGGCGGAACTGCGATCTGGGAAGGCAGGAACAATTCGTACAATAGGGAGTTTAACCGAAGCAACGGGTTCGGACAGTTCGTTGCATGCCGGCGTCCGGTCCCTCAGATCGCCGGCGAAAAGGGCTCGGAGCTTTCGCGCCGGGCCTTTTTGCTCCTCTCCACGGCGTCCCCTTTCCACGTAAAGCGGGTCGACGAATGGTGGGAGTGGCTAATCAGGGTCGCGTCTAAGCTTCGAAAATATGATTTCCAACCGTCCTTTTATTAGCATCAACGACAACCACTTGCTCGCATCCCGCTGAGTTAGGGCCGTAAGCTTCATGCCCATTCGTTCCAAGGGAAGGCCGGTCTCGGTTTCAATGACGTCCCAAGTTCCGTCTGAATTTCGTCGAAGGCTAAACGTTGGATGGGGCATTCGCTGATCATAAACCGCGTTGACTGAGTAGCAGTAACGCTCAGCATTCGAAGAGGTTCGCCTGGGAGACACTTTGGGGCCGACCGGGGCAGAGGCACAATTCTCTCCCTACAGTTCAGACAAAGGTTTCTTCAGTACCAACCTGTTGCCAGCGATCATTTCCAGGACTCCCTCTCCTTCGAGGCTTCTCAGGGCGTAGTAAAGCTCGTCCTGCTTGAACCCAGAGCCAATGAGCGCGACGCCAACATCGTACAGACTCAACGGGTACTGAGGGCGAGCCTCAAGGGACCTCAAGTGGCCCAGAATGGCGGCTTTGGTTTCTTTAGATCTTTCCAAGGCACTTTGCTTCCAGGCCAGCAGGGAAACCCTAAGCGGTATCGGGCGGCGACGGGCTTAGAAATTTCCCCAGAATGCTGCGTCAGGTCGGACTGGACAATCCTTTGCGGCAGCACAGGAGAAATATAGGGCGGCACCGAAAGGTTTGCTAGACTGATGAGAAACAAGTGGACTTAGCCGGGAGGCGGGATAGGCTTTAACCTGACCTCCCAGCTAAGTCGTCCAGGAGTTTCGGGCTACCTAGGACAGAACCAGAATTACCAGTGTAAGGGTTATCGCGCGACGGACGAAAGTCTGATCGTCCCGTACCCCGAAAGTCGGTGCTAACTACTACTCGAGGCTGCTCTTAAGTGTGATAACTATTGCTCTGGGCTGCTTTTAAGAATGTCTCTCTCATCCAGCAGGGGACCCTAGGCTCCCGATAGCGGGTCGGTTAATGCGCCTAGAGGCCTCCTGCCGTACTGCCCGGAGGTGCTGTAGGTGGGGTTTCCCTCTCCGGGCAGTAACTTGCCTACAGTGCCGCTTGAATTCGTTGGCAGTAGTGGCCCTCTACTAGCGATCCTGTGTCACACAGGCCGATAGATAATTCTGCAACTCGTCCTCAATTTCCCGACAAATGTGCTCGTATTCGGCTAATTCGTTCTCATGGCCAACCTCGACGCGGAGCTTGTCGCGGTACCTGACTGCCTCGCCGTATTCTTCGACAAGGTCGGCCCACCAGCGGGCAGCGGGCGCATATGCACGAAGGTGTGGGCGGCGCACCAAAAGGGTCGCTAGTCCGTAGCGATACATGTCGATAGGTGCGTGTTCCATGATAGCCTGGTATGGTAGCGCGAATCGGATTTTTTTAGTAGAAATTTCTGAGCGACCCATCGGATTTTATGCACGCTATGACCCCGCGGGGCTTCATTCGGCTACACACAAGGTGAGCCACTTGCTCGCTGCGAGATGATCGGGACGCGTCGTGGAAACGGCGCCCACAAGGCTGCCATTAGGTCGGAACCAACGCCCCACCAAGCACCCACCGATACGGCCGGCCACAGCTGCCTCGCGTGAGCCACACCTGATAGAGTTGCCGACCTCGAGCGCTCCTCTGCCGAGACAGGATAATCCCCGGCAGCCCGCCGAATCGGACGGCTTGCCCGACTTTGAAACGCCATCCCGCATGATAGACGCGCCGTCTTCTTTTTTCGCAGACGCGCTCAACTTCCCCAAAATGCACTGCCGCTGACATTACACTCAACCCCGTTGCGCGGCGATCGGCGCCGTAGCCGGGAGTTGATAAACCGCCGACTAGACGGCCCGAGGCGCTTTTAGCTGCCCTGCAAGCAGGGTTCGCCTGGACATAGCGCAACGCTCCCGGCCAAGTGAATGGCCAAGGCGAGCGCTGCCGCTAAGCTGCGCACGGGTTCAGCGAGCACTCTGGTGCGCGCCTATAATCGGTCAGGGTTATCAAGCCCGGAATGATCTATACCTAAAAAGGCGTAAGCGGCAATACTCAACCTAAAGGGAGTCTTCCCCAGTTGCTAATATGTGACGGCTAGTCATGTTTGGTGTCTTGGTGCGAGATCTGGCGACGCCAAAACAGCGATCAAAGACACTTCGATAGGGCGCGCAACGGTACCCGGTAGTAACGTAAAGATTGCATAAGCCGCTGACTAAAATTAGTTTGCAATCCAATTGTAAGTATTTGATTTTTGGTGGACGATTTTAGAGCGGGTTTGTACAGAAATACTTGAAAAGATGGAATAAGCAGCTGACTCTTAATCAGCGGGTCGTAGGTTCGAGCCCTACATCACCCACCATTTTCAAATACTTAGCGGCAATCGCGACGTCCCCATTTTACAGCGAGACGAGCATTTTACAGTTTATGCTTTCTTTGTTCCCCGGCTGATCGCATCGATCAAATCCTGCCCGGCGAGATAGTGCTTCCGGATGATTGATTCGGCATCATCCTGCGAATGCCCAGAGATCTCCGAAATCAGTTTGATCTTCTCGTCGTGAGCTTATCGAGGTTCGCATAGGCGAAGGTAATGCGCTCGATAACCGGTCCGAACTCAACAGCATCGATACCGGCATACTGGCCGGTGCGGCTAGACTAGCGGTCCTACTTCGGCAAGGGCATTAAGCCGGCCGAGGGCAAGGACTGGAAGGATCTAGCCATCCAGTATGCCGAGCACGAGCACATCAACCTTCCCGCCACGAAGGCCGAGCAGCGTGACGCGGCCGAGGCGATCGGCGTCTGCACCTGCTGGCACAACTGCACAATCCCCGAAATCAAATGGATGCAGCAGCGGTTCATTGACCTGCGCACCGGCGCCTATGAGCAGACGCGCAACGCGGCATGACCTCAGCACACAACAGAGATGTGAGAAATTCTCATGGCATTGGCCGCCCGGATCAGGGCTGCTCTCACATCAGCGGCCGGTGCGACTTTATGAAAGGCGTCGAGGCAGGCCTTGATCGCTATCACGTACTCCTCACCATCATCAGTCGGCCACTCGGATACCAGTATCTCCGCCGCGTCGCTGACAGTCCGGACGAGCGTGTATTTCTCTTGGCCACTCAGGACGAGGGCAAGAGCCGGGAACTCATCAAAGGCGTAATCAATCATGACAGTTGGTCTCCCCGATGCGTCAATATTAGAGGTTATGCAAATGCCATTCCACATGAGGTGGCAGCATGAGGCTCTTCAACTGGCCATGGGGCGACCTGCAGCCGCGCACCTATGTCATCATGTGCGACTTCGCGTGGAGCTTCGCGCTCTTCTCCGGCAAGGGCGCGGGCAAGTCTGCTCAATCCCACTACTCGGTGATGTCGCGCAATTCGGAATCACCGATCGGCGGGCAAAGCTGATCGCCAGAGACCAGACGAGCAAGTTCAACTCGGACCTGAACAGTCAAAGGCAGCAACAGGCAGGCGTTACGAGCTACATGTGGATGACTTCCCACGACTAGCGCGTGAGAGCACTGCACAGAAGCCTGGATGGTAAGACGTACAAGTGGGATGAGGCAACCGGGGCAGAGCAGGGGGCTCCCGCCCGGGCAGCCGTTCAACTGTCGCTGCGTGGCCCGCGGGGTTGTCGAGTTTTAAGGAGCTCTTCGAGTTCGTCGGTTGTTACGCGCTCGTCCTCGACGATGACGACTTCCGTCGTCTCGAATGCGTGCTTGAGCTTGCGAACTTCAAGCGACAGGGCCTCAATCTTGAGGCCTTGCTCAAGGATCAACTGCCGCAGCGCTCGGAAATGTTCGTCGGTCATGCCAATGTTGTGACGGATTAAGGGAAGATTGGCAATGCTACGGCCGTGACGCCGGCTCAATCGACGTAGCTAAAATCGACTTTGTCGACGTCGTTGGTTGGCACCGGTACCGGTCAGGAGATCGTTCCGCGTGAGGCCGTGTCTGGCGCTCTGGACAACCGTCTCGTCGAGGATAGTGTCCTGCCTGGCCTCGATGACGCGATCGAGGATTATGGCTGAGCGAGCAGGAGCCCTCCGAGGACGAGCTCGCGGCCGCAGCAGCCGCATAGTCAAGCCAGGAGCGATGAACCCGAGCGGCTCATCAAGAGGCCGAGAATATCACCATGAAAAGTGCGGCCCAGAGTAAAGCCGACAACTCGGCCGCCAACAGAAACCCAAACGTGGTGTCGCTCATGCAATCCTCCGTAGGCAACCTCCATTGCCGGGAGGAACTATAGGGGAGGGACGACGGTTCCGCTACCCACTAAGACGCAAGCAGCGAGTAAATCAGAAAGCCGACAGAACCCCAGAAGCCAACCATTGCCAGCGCCATCGCGGCAACCAAAACCTTTGTCACGACGAAAACTCCACGACTGTTGTACGGGTCCACTACCTAGCCCAGCGCTGAAATTATTGTATCGGACCATGGTCTGATGTCGCTGCTTTCCGGTGTGTCGAACCGCTATCGCCGCCCTCGCTAGGGTGATTTTTCTCTTCATGCGCTACTCATGAATTTCACAGACACTGCACCGATCGCGGGAACGCGACCGACCGCCGACGGCTACCTTGTTGCTGACGCCCGCATCGCGCGGACGGGCATTCAGATCTATCTAGGCTCTGAGCTGGCTCATGCTTCCATTGATGACCGACTTGACGGGTATGACCGTCCAATCTAGCAAAGGGTTGGTGCAAACGGACCTCGCGAGAAGGTTGGGTTGAGCCTGTCCATCGGCGGAACCTCAACCATGCAGTTCTCGCTCGGTGGATGGGAAGACTACACTTTGAATAGGATCTACTGATGACCAAATACGTCAACAGAATCGACGGTGTAATTACCGCTTGGTCCGATCATCTGGCTCCTGGGCTTTGCGAAGACCTGTTTCGGATGCCGTGCTTGCGGCATTCCTCACGAAGGCCGCTGTCCCTGAGAGCGTCTCTGCTCGGCAATTCAAACTGCAGCTTCTTGAGGCAGGTCTGCTCGACCAGGTCAACACATGGATAGCCACACAACCGCAAGCGGTTCAAATCGCCTACGAGTACTCGAGCACGTTCAATCGGGCGGAGCCCATAGTGCAACTAGGCTTCGAAGGGTTGGGCGTCACGCCTGAACAGATCGACGCCTTCTTCATCGCTGCTTCAAGACTCTAAAGACCCGGCAACTAGTCCTCGTATGGTCCGCCTGCCGGCACGGAAGGTTTGGTACATTTTTCTGAGCGGCTCGATAGGCGCGCACAGTGATTTGAAGGAGAGCCGAGAGGTTCCCTTCCTGGCGGGAACCCCTCAAAGCCCTCCTTGGGGAACTGAGCCAAGGGACTCAGTCAGGAGGTCACATAAGGGACAGACTGTAACCTCCTGGCTAAGCCGTCCTGAAGGCTTTGGCGGGACTTCAGGACCACAACCAGAGTAATCGGATTTACAGCCATTGCGCGACGGACGAAGGTCCGATTATACGGCGGACAAAAGTCGGATCGTTTCTCAGCCAAAGGTCGGAGCGAACGACATGGGACTCTTAGTCAGCGGGTCGTAGGTTCGAGCCCTACATCAAATATATTTCTCTGGTATATCAATTTGTTACGATGATTTTTGCTGTCATCAGACAAAACGCGGACACCCCACTAGATCACCATTAGATCACGTGGTAAGTATCTGTTTTTATGCTATATTTTCGTTCAAAGTCAACAGACTTGTGGATAATCGGATTTCGATCCGACTGTCCCTGCTGAAGCTAGTGTGATCTAGCTGCAAAACTGAGGAACTATTGATCGCCAGGTCGGATTCGAACCAACGGCCGACGCAATGTCGGCGTCTTTGACCTACTGAGATCATCTCCGCAATCTCGGACATATTGCCTTGGCCGCCTGCAAGATTCGAGCGTACGTCTCGGAAACTTGTCGTCCGGTCGTCTTGAGCTCTTGGCGACATACGACATCGACGCCATGTCTCGAGACGATCTTGTCGCGGAGGTTGGCAGGCTTCGTGCCCGCATCCGCCGCCATCGTGATGCGATGCGATCGCTGTTCATTGTCCGGATCTATGAGCACTTCTGCCGGAACGTATCGAGCCGGGACATCGCGGCTCCGCACTGGCCGAATTTCGTCAGAAGATGCGTGTACTATCGAGTAAGCCTGGATAGACAGAGGTGTGCTGCTCCGGCCTTGGACGTCGGATATGAATAAGACCGGATGGCCGACTTGCCATCCGGCTTGTTGACGACTGCCGGGGCTCACCGACTGCCCGGCAAGCTCTGCCTTTGGCGGAGGTCATCGATCGACTGACTTTGCGCCATGCCGTCCTCAGTAGGTCGGTCGCCTTCGGAAATGTCGCGCTGATGACCCGTCGGAAGAACGTCGTCAACGATATCGCGCGGCAATTCCTTCGCCATCTCGTATGCGCGAACCCGTGCCGATGTCGGTTCTCGGCTCCGAGTATACCGGCCGAACCCGGTCGCAGGCCCGGCCGACACGTCCGGTTGGAAGACGTCGTCCTGCGATGCGGTCGACTGCTGGTCGCGGGCGGCTGTCCAACCGTCCGTCCGCCAGACGTCGGCACGCTCATCCATATCGATTGCTCCTTCGTCGTCTAGGATCGCGTGCGCACTCTCGTAGGTCGCGTCGTCCACGCCGGCGGAAACCAGGAAACCGCCGCGACGCAGACCTTCGGCATAAACTGTCCGGTCGTCGTCCGGGAATAGCCAGTCTTCGAGCTTCGACCAGAAGCCCGCGCTTTGGGCTGCGGATTGCGAGCCTTCGCCATCGGCTTCGTAGCCGGGCATCAAACGGACGTCCTCGACCCCAACATGCTTCAGCTTGTCGATGGCCTTCTCGGCGTCGCCGCGGCTGTCAAAGAACGCGGTCAGCGTACTCTTGGCGCGGCTGCCGGAAAAGCCGGACGCGCCATCATTATAGAGATTGGTCATGGGATTCTCCTCCAGGTTCTTGTGGTCAGCCAACGAACAGAAGAGAGGATTGTTCCGGGACATGATTATCAACGAGGGGGCGGTTACAATCTAGGTCAATTAATTGGTCAGCCAGCTACCGC
Source organism: Rhizobium sp. P1_C7 (assembly GCF_056406295.1). NCBI lineage: Bacteria > Pseudomonadati > Pseudomonadota > Alphaproteobacteria > Hyphomicrobiales > Rhizobiaceae > Rhizobium > Rhizobium sp. P1_C7. The sequence continues at coordinate 55,526 of NZ_JBFUAL010000023.1, read as the reverse complement.
AACAGGCCGTCGCGATCAAATTCCTCCCAGCCGGTCAGCTCGGCGTAGTCCTTTCGCACCTTCGGTTTACGCGAAGCTTTTCAACCTTTCTTAAGCGCTGTGGGTGAGATACCGGACGATGTGACCGTAGCGGCCCGCGAGGCGATGAACCACACTCTCGAAATCACAGCGCGGTTGGTGCTATCTCCTACGCCATCCTGGCGGAGCGCAAGCGATGAGCAGAACTCGCAGACAAAGGAGGCGGAAGTCTACAAGTCCAACGGCTTTCCGCAAGCTGCGCTCGGGTGCGTCACGACCCGGAAGGCGATACTGGATGGACGGAACAGTTAGCCAGCCACCACGTTTCCCATTCAGAGCAACAGAGGAGTACCAGCAATGGATTGGAATCGCGTTGAAGGGAACTGGAAGCAGGTTAAAGGCAAGGTCAAGGAGCAGTGGGGAAAACTCACCGACGACGACCTCGATCAGATCGCCGGAAGGCGGGACCAGCTCGAAGGAAAAATCCAAGAGCGCTATGGTCTTGAAAAGGATCGCGCCAGGCAAGACATTGACGATTGGTATGGAGGCCAGACCTGGCATTAAGGGAAATAGCCGGCCAATTTCACTTCAGCCGCCGACGGACCTATTTGCTGGCTGAGTAGTTTTGGATTGGCAACGCACGCCGCAAAAGTCGTTGCGCGGGCGAACCTCTCAGGTCGCCATAAAGCCCGGTGCGCACTCGCACCGGGCGCGATGTTGCAGCGTTCTGACTAGGAGATCAAAGAGTTATACGATCACCCGCGATATCGGGAAATTTGCTCGGCTACCTCCGTTCGACCGATCAAGTTTGCTGGCGCTGCATGTGCGGCGTAAGTTGAAACGATCGTCGGGGGAGGTGCGGATGAAGACGCTGGTATGCTTTGCGCTAATTGTCCTAATGTCACAATCGCTCGTCTCGCCATCCTTTGCCGCGAATGTAAGCGGGAGCACCGCTGCGCCCAACAAAGACAATGCCACGAGGTGCCGGAAGCTTACCGGAAGTTGGAGGCAAGCCGGGGAAACAAGCCATATGCGGGCCGTCTTGAACAAACGCAGCAAAGTCGAGAAGAAGATGAAAAGGCTCGGCTGTCCTATACCGACCGCTTCGATGTCACTGCCCCGTGCCCCGGGAACGGTATTGAACAGCGCGGGGGTAGCCTACCGAGATAGTGTATAGTGTCTGGACGGATGACGGGAAGCTGCGGCACGCGTCGTACAAGGGTTTGCGTGGATCCAGGACAATGCGGCGGGTTTATGTGATGGGAAACGGTCCAGCTAAGAGAGCTGATCGTCTCTAGTCGTCCGATGGAGCGTCTATGGTACCGTTGTGTTGGCTACGATCAACGCCATTTTCAAGCTCTGTTCTTCCATAGAGCAAGGCTGGGCTAGTTCCCCTAGTTCAAGTACTCCGAGGTTCTCGACGGCATCTATTCGCGCGCCTCGGCCTCCGCAAGGATGCCTTCCCACTTGGATCTCGGAACGCCTTCGAACCCCCGTGAGTGTCGCGCAAAGTCTTGCCGCCGCGCGTTGTGCACAGCTTCGCGGATGAGCCCACGTTAGTCGGGACGTGGCGAGCGGCCCACGGGGTATCGCTTTGCCGTCATTCCCCAGAGAAGACACCCCGGCGCGGCGATCAGAACGGTCCATAGCCAGCCGGCCGGCCTTATAACCGCTACGGCATCTGCCGCGAACATGTTGTCGGAGAACCATTGAAGTGCGGCGAGGGCGAAGAAGCTTATCGCTGTCGTGCGAAGAAGAGCTTTTCGTACAGTCATTCGTTGCCACTCCGAATCTGTAGACTATGAGCGGAGATGAGAACACACTGCACGGATTTTGCACGGAGTATCTGCGCAATTCCCGTTCTGTTCCGCGCCTTCTTGTGGTTTCGCGCGTGGATTAGTTCCCTCGGCAGGCGATGAGCGCGTGCTATGCCTCCTGCAGCGGGGGCATCATCTGATGGCAAAGCTCCCAATACTCATCGACTTTCTACCGCTCGTGGCGGATATTGTTGAAAAGTCTGAAATCACGGTTGGCCGAAAAGTCCGCTATTTGACCTTCTATGCGATCATCGCCGAACCGCTACTCAGACGTCGCGTTTGGGGCCGCGAGCACTGCCTTTTTCTTGAGCAATGCGCAACAACACCACATCCCACAATGTCAAATACTGAGCGAGGCTGTCCTTGTCGATCAGCCGTATCCCACGGTCAAACTGTTAGCCGAATACAAGCTCCGGCAAAACCGCTTCCCAGACATCGCGGTGAAGGTGCACCCGGTACTCTTCCTGGTTGTCGGACTTGCGCCAGCACACGATGGCGCCGACCTCGCCGCGCAGGAAGCTGAGATCTTCGGGAGGCGACCAACTCCTGGCCATCCGTCCGAGTGTTTGTCCCAGCTTATCCAGAATCATCCAGGACGGGCCATTGCGCGAAATATAAATCGGATCTCCTACTTTCGCCGCCGAGATTGCGGCAAGTGAGAGATGACCCGTCCTGAGACGCCCCGCCCATGACAGGTCCACGGTCTTGAGGTTCGGCACCTGGTACAGCGCAGTCGGAAGAGCGACGGCATCGGTCACGGTTGGTGCGGCTCGCCGCAGCATATACTCTGCGGCCTCCGGGACGAATGGATGGTTCCCGTCGGCAATAATGGCGAGGCTGCGTCGCGCTCGGGTCATGGCGACATAGAACAGGCGGCGCGGCGCATTGGGGTCCTCGCCTTTGGAGGGCCTGTCCCACCCGCCATTCAGGATGACGACGTCATCGAATTCCATACCTTTCGAGCGATGCGCCGTCAGCAGCAGCAGCGCGCGCTGATCGCTGCGGGCATCATTTGCCCATTCAGCGAACCACTCGACAAGGTCCGGCACGGGCATGGTCTTGCTCGCGAGCTCTTTCGCCAGCACTGCGATGCCCTCTGCGATCAGGTCCGTCCAGCGGTTAGACCGTATCGCGTTGAGCACGTCCACCAGATCGCAGACGGACAGCAGACGGGTAGTATCGCGGCGCAGGTCGTCGATGAATTGCTGCATCTCCCGCAGACGCCAGATGCTGGGCAAGCTCTCGTTTGCCATCTCCACCGGAATGCCAAGCATTTCAGCATAGCCCCGCACCGGAGCCAGCCGCCGCCAGTCACGTGCGATGATCGCCGCACGTGACCAACTCCACTCCGGATCAAGGCGCGACAGCCGGACGAGTTCATCAATTGCGGTCATTGCCTGAGCCACATCGCCGGATGGGCAGTCCAGCACTTGCACCCGCCCGTGGGCAACCGGATCGAGCGCTGCCATCTCTCCGCCAGGCGGCGTCTTGCTGCGCTTGCGATCGATGGCAATGTCGTGACCGGCTTTCATGCGGGCAGCGGCTGGCGCAATGACGGCGTTGGCGGCCGCAATGATATGTCGCGTCGAGCGGTAGTTCTCGATCAGAAACTCCGGTCGTGCACTGTAGTCGGCTTCAAACTGGCGGATGAAGCGGATGGACGCCCCGGCGAAGGCGTAGATGTTCTGGTCGTCATCGCCCACCGCAAACAGGCTGAGCCGAAGCTCCTTATCGTCCATTGAGCGGCCTGCAACGGCGGAGATCAGTGCGTATTCCTCAGGGCCGATGTCCTGATACTCGTCTACCAGAATCCAGCGATAACCCTGGATCAGCGTTTCGCGTTGCGCCTCTGCCTCAGGCTTGCTGAGGCCTTCGCCGTGCAGTTGGCGGACTGCCTCCAAGACGATGCCGTCGAAGTCGTGCTTCGTCTCGTTATCTGCTCCAGCAAAGCTGGCTCCCACCAGTCGCATCGCGAGGGCGTGGCACGTGGAAATGGTCACCGAATTCGCCTCATCGCCAATTAGGTGCCGTAGCCGGATGCCTATCTCGGCGGCAGCATGACGGTTGTAGGTTAGCACGAGGATGCCGCGCGGGTCCTCGCGGCGGACACGGATCAGGTAAGCGATACGGTGCACGAGAACGCGCGTCTTGCCCGAACCCGGTCCTGCCAGGACCAACACGCTCGTCTCTTCACGATGATCCGAGACGATCTTCTGTTGGACTGGATTGTCCAGCGACTCGACGATGGCCTTCCACGAGGCTCCTGTCGTCTGACGCCGGAGCTCGACGCCCTTCCCAGGCATCCAGCGACGCAGGAAGGCGTCACGCTCCAGCACGAAATAGTCCTCGGATAGCCGCACCGCCTGATCCATCGTGGCAAGGCCCCTTTCGGCATACGCGGCCATCACATGGGTCTGGATGGTCTGTTCGGCGTAGTGTTCCTCGAGCGGAACAAAATCCTTCATGGTGAACTGGCCACCTGAGGGGTCTAGATGGATAGTCATCGCCGGCCGGAACACCGTCAGCCCTTTGCCGAGCGTGACCACCTCCTGCTCGTGCAGCCACAGAAGTGCGCGGTCCATCAGCTTCGTCATATCCTGGATGCCGCTGCTGCGAAGCAAGGCGTCTCCGGTCAGGGCGGCGAGCAGATCGCCCATTGTGGTTTCGACCTGGATGTCCTTGCCGCGGCTGCCCTTCGGCAGTCTGCCCAGGAGATGTGCTAACAACAGCGCGGCGCCCTGCTGCCGCAGGCTTGCCGTCTGTTCCAGCGCCTGCCAGGACCTTTGCAGAGTTACCATCAACGTGTTGCGTGAGGCCTTGCGCAGCCGCAGGTTGCTCATGCCGCCGTCTTGGTCGCGCCCGTCTCTGCCCATGCTGCGCAGCAGCTTTTCCACGATGTCGGGGCGAACTGCGCTATGCCCCTCATTGCGGAGCGCCTGGCAGGTCTCGGCCAGATGCAGGGGCACGCCCCCGGCACCATCAGAATCGGGGGCGGCTTCGCGCATCAGGGCGATTAGCGCGCGCTCAAGCTGCGCGGTCTGCGCCAGCCTCTGCTGCGAATGACCATCGGTGACGACATGGACAAAGACCGTGACCGCGACGTTGTTGTTGGCGACGCCGAGCGCCTCGAGATCGGCCATTGCCTTGATCAGCATACCCCCCGTCAAGCTGCTAATCCCGGCAAGCTCATCAGTGGAAATACCCTGGTCTGGGGGTGCGTTCATCAGATGGCGCACGATATCCAGAAGCTGTTTGCGGCGGGTGCCGGTGATCGCTGCCCTAGCCAGGATCGCCTCGGCTTCTTGTACGGTGCGGATCCTCAGCGAGGAGGGGAAGACCTGTACGCGGTTCTCCTCGCGGTTTAGCAACGTGGCCTCTTCTAGCCAAGACACCGCAGTTTTCACCCTGGTGTCATCCGTGGCACTGTCGCGCTCAAATTGCTGATCGCGTTCGGCTCGCATGATCTCGCCAGACGTGGCCACCACGGTGCCGGTCTTTTTCATTCGCTCGTCCAGCCGCCGCAGTGCCTTTAGAATGGCCCCGATTTCATGCCGGGCAAGGCGCGAGCGCGCCGATAGCGAGAACTGCCGCTCGACATCCTCGGCTGCAAATAGCAGGACGCAATTGGCATGCGCGCGGTCTCGGCCCGCTCTCCCGGCTTCCTGCAGGTAGTTCTCCAATGATCCGGGAATGTCGCCATGCACCACCAGCCGGATATCGGGTTTGTCGATTCCCATGCCGAAAGCGTTGGTCGCGGCGATGATCCGCAACTCGCCGATGCGAAATCGTTCCTGGATATCGCGCTTTTCCTCAGGCGTTAGCCCGGCGTGGAACCTTTCCGCCGCCAGACCGTGCTGCTTGAGGAAATCGGCGACTCGTTGCGTCTCGCTGCGGGTGGCGCAGTATACTACGGCACCCGAAGCGCCGTCCTGTGGCAGTTTGGCTTCGATCACGTCGAGGATATCGACCAGCTTGGTGCCCCGCTGCGTGGGCTGGACCTCAAAGCTGAGGTTAGTGCGCACCGCCCCACCGTCCAGCAACATCAGTTCGCGCTCCAGACGTGATTGGAAATGGTCGCGGATGTCGCGCACTACCTCGGGTTTGGCGGTAGCGGTCAGGCAGAGCACCGGGGCAGGCGCTTCACCGCCCGAGGATTCCTTGATGAAACGGCTGACATATCGGTAGTCGGGCCGGAAATCGTGCCCCCATTTCGACACGCAATGCGCCTCGTCCAGCACCCAGAGCCCTATCTCACGCTGTGCCAGCACCGACCGGACCGAGTTGCTGCGCAATTGCTCGGGCGAGATCAGAAGCATCGCCGCCTCTCCCAGGCGCACCCGGTCCAGCGCATCCTGCCGCTCAGGCATCGAGAGCATTCCATTAATGGTGACGGCCGAGGAAATTCCTGCCCGTGCCATACCCTGCACCTGATCGGCCATCAGCGCGACCAGCGGCGAGATCACCACAGTCAGTGCCCCGGTCTTGTCGAACTTCGACAGGGCGGGGATCTGGTAGCAGACCGATTTCCCGGTGCCGGTCGGCAGAATTCCGAGGACGCTCGCCCCACGCATCGCCTCATCGACGATCCGCTCCTGTAGGGGGCGGCCCATATCGTCCACCGGCTGCGCGCGGAAAGCATCAAACCCGAACCAGCGCGACAGCGCGCGGACCGGGTCGTTCTTCTCGCTGCACCAGTCGCAATCCGAGCTTTCGCAATTGTTGTCGCGCAAGTGCCGTACGATCAGTGCCGTCTCGCGGAACTGCGCCCGCACCCAGGGGGGCATAACCGAATCCCCGCCCGCGACGAGGATCCAGGACAAAGCGTAGGCCACAGGCCATCCGAGCTGCGGGCTCGAAAGGCGGCTCAGCGTCTGCTCGACCCGCCTTGCGCAGGCGCGCCCCGACAGTAGCCGGGAAATCGCTTCTCTCGCCGCAAGAGGACTGGGCGCAGGAGCTCCGCGAATCTCCTCAAACACTGCGTCGAACCCGCCTGAGTTTTCCATTGTAGTGGTTAGGAAATGAAAGGCTGCCACGGAATCTGGCTGGTCAGCGTTCTGCTGCGTCAAAGCCGTTAGTTGATTGCGCAGCACCTGAAACACCAGTCGCGCATCCATTTCCGCATCGTTGACATGGCCCGCTTGCAGGCGCCCGTCATGGTAATGCTTGACCAGGTGGTGGTAGGGATTGCGTGGAAATGCGAGCGGATTGAGCCATAGGGTGTCAATCGGCGATCGAAAAATATTCGTTAGCTTTGGCCGCACCGCAACCAGATGAGGCAAGTCATGCCGAATGATGTTGTGGCCAAGTAGATGCTCGGCCCCGGCTGATTCCGCTTCCAAGCGGTCGAGGGCCGCCATGAGATCGCGTTTCTTTGCCAAGATCGGGGGACAAGCATTATCGCGCACCGCCGCAAAAGCGAAGATGGTAGCGGTTGCAGGATCCACTTCCAGGTCGACAGAAACGCAACGCTGCAGGATGGGTTGGAAGGGCTCAGTCATACTGCATTGATGTCATTCACCTCATGAAAACGGTCAGCGATTATGTTCGCGCGCTCGACGGAAGGTCAACGTTCATTTGAGCCACAAGGACTTTGCCCATCTGCCACCTACCTGCTCGGTCTATAAGGGATCACTATACCCGCAGAAGGTTATTGAACTGATCATACGTCGCGCCGGAGTTCGTTGCGCGGCGGCAAAGCAATATCTCCAATGCCGAAACTACGGCCTACAGCAAACGGCACTTCGATGGTGCCGCAAGGGAGCTGAGGTTGGCGCTAATTCTCGTTTCGATCTCCGTGGCGGTTTTGCTGCTTGCGCTTGCCGCGTCTTATCTTCTTCCTTCGAAGGAGGGTGGCGAAATCCCCTCTGAGGCGATCGGAGGGGAATAGTTTGGAGTGTATTCAGTGGCGGGCTAATCAGTGCGGCTTCTAGGGAAATCCCGTCGTCCGGCCTTGATCCTGACCCAACGAGACGTCCTTAGCGCACATAGCCATGTTTTGACGAGAAGCCATACGGCGAGGTCGCAAATGGCGACCGACGAACCGTTGTCGTGCTATCCAGAAACTGGCACCTCTGACGGCTTGCTCGATGGTTGCCTTCGTCGGGCAATCCCGCCACCTCACGCAACCCCTTTGTCGGAGGCGTGGCGCAGTGCAGGACGTGCAGCGGTGAATGAGATCGCCTCGCGGTTACTGCGTTCCGCTGATGTGTACCTAGGCTCGATTGGCGTCTTGCGGCACGTCCGCTTCGTCTTGCGGGCTCAGCGCGGGATATCCGTTTATTTCCCGGCGGCCGGCAAGCGATCTGATGGAGAAAAGCGCATAGACGATCAGCGGCAGACAGACGAGATAGGCCATTCGAATGCCGGCGTGCTCGGCGATGAAGCCAAGCAGTGGTGGGGCCAGAAAGAAGACCACGAACGACATCTGGCCGAGGGCCGCGACATTGACGTGCGCCGGCCTGTCGGTGCGCTGGGCGGCGGCGGACACCGCCAGCGGGTATACGGCGCTGCAACCGGCGCCCATCAGCGCGAAACCGAATAGCGCGACATAGGGGTAGGGGGCTGCCCAGATCGCACACAGACCGGCGGCGGAAAGTATGAGGAGGACCGTCGCGACGGCGCGGGCGCCATAGCGATCCACTTGCGGATCGACGAACAGACGGGCGACTGCCATGAAGAAAGTGAAGAGAGTCAGGCCGAGCCCGCCAACGAAGGGCTCGGAGGAAAAGACATCGCGCATGTAGATCGCAGACCAGTCGATGCCCGCGCCTTCGACGAGGAAGGCCGCTATGCCGATGACGCAGAGCGGCATCAGGCCCCAGGTCGGAAGCGCGATCAGGGGCGTTTTTGTTTCCTCCTGCACCGTTCTCTCCGGTGCGTTTCGCATGCCTGATATCACCCAGGTGCCGATGCTGGCGACAAGGGTAAACGTCAGAGCAAGGTGAACCTCCATGGAGATGCCCGCCTGGCGGATCGCCGAAGCGACGAGTGCCGTCAGGAAGAACCCAAGGCTCCAGAAGCCGTGGGCGCGGTTCATGACCCCTCGACCCAGCTGCGCCTCGATGCGATCGATCTCGACATTGAGATTGATCTCCAATGCGCCTGCGAGAAGGCCCTCGCCGATCAGGATGAGGAACACCAGCGGAGCGCTTGCCATCCACGGAACCGTGGCGAGAAGGGCCGACGTTCCAAGCACGGTGACGAATGCCGTCGTGCGGGCGCCGAGACGAGTAATAATCGGGGAGGCGAACGTCAGCGACGTGAGGGCACCGATCGCAGCACCGATCAGCGTCAGTCCAAGTTCGGATCGGTCGACCCCGAGCGCCACCTGCAGGTCCGGCATGCGCGCCAGCAACGCGCCCATCGACACTGCGAAAAGGAAAAAACAGATGTAAATTCGGTGCTGCGGCGCAAGCTGCATGAAACGGGCTCCGGGGGTGCATGCGCGGGAAGTGCTGATAATGTTCTAGGTTTGCGATCCCGTGCGCACAACCCAGAATCGACACAACCGACGTCGGGACAGTGCCAGCTATCGCGGTGGTTTGTATTCAGTCGTGGAACCGTGCGTGCGGCGACCGACACTGGACGCGTTTCAGGAATACGCTTGCAATCTGGCGGCGATTGCTGATCGATTGCAGTCAGCTACCTGCGGAGAGGAAAACGAGAGCGCCATGAGACTGTCTGCCTGCATCGAGTGGCTGTTTGCAGCCGAAGCTGAGAATTTCGCCGATCGCATCCGGTTGGCGCACCGACATGGTGTGGAAGCTGTCGAGTTCTGGAGATGGACGGACAAGGATGTCGGCAGCATCGAGTGGGCACTCAACGAGACGGGCGTCGAACTGACGAGCTTTGTCGCCGAACCGATGATCGCCCTCACGGATGTTGCCAACAGGAGAGCCTTCATTGAGGGGCTGAAGCGATCGGTCGAGGTGGCGAGACGCCTTGGCACGCATACTCTGATTGCGCAGGCCGGCAACGACCTCGCGGGCAAGTCGCGCGAAGAACAAAAGGCAGCACTGATCGAGACGCTGACGAGGGCCGGCGAGGTGCTGGATGGCAGTGGAGTTCGCGTCGGGATCGAACCATTGAACACCCTGATCGACCACATCGGCTATTTCCTGCATTCGACCACCGAGGGTATCGAGATCGCCAGGGCGACGGGACGTGCCGAGATCGGCATCATCTACGACGTCTACCATTCAGCCGTCATGGGCGAAGATACGGCGGCGGTGATCGGCAGGGATATCGACCGGGTGTTCCATATTCATATCGCTGACCATCCGGGCCGCAACGAGCCGGGAACCGGTGCGATCGACCTGAAGAAGCGCGTAGATTGGCTCGTTTCGAATGGTTATGCAGGGGCGGTCGGACTGGAATATCGGCCACGCGTGGGAAGTGCTGAGACGATCGAGGCAACACGGCGGCTGCTTGGCTGATTTCGCCGATCGCCGGAAACTATCGGTCGCAGGCATTTCATTCCACGCAAAGGCTCCCCATCTAGCTGTGGTAGGAATGCTTTTCCATTCGGTGATAGAGGTCGCCATGACCTTTGTGGAGTGATGCCCATGCAATCGTTATCGAACCCGGCTTTGAGCGTACGTGATCAAAGCGCGGGAACCTGGCCGATACAGAGGAGAAGTATCCTCGACTGGCTGGTGAACGAAACGCGCGGCGAGCGCTTTATCGACAACATTCTGGTGCAGATGTGCGCGAAGCTGCGGGAGGAGGGGGTTCCGGTTGCGCGGGCTACGATGCATTTCCGGACGCACCATCCCCAATGGCTTGGCGCACGCATTCTCTGGAGCACAGGGATGGCGGAGGCCAGAATCGCGACGTTCGGCTACGGTATCGAAAGTACGCCGCAGTTTCTCAAGAGCCCGGTAAATGAGATCTTCAGCGGTGCGACGGAAGTACGCCAGAACCTCGAGACGATGCGGGAGGGCGACGGCCACTACGAGTTTTACGACGAGCTGCGGCACGAGGGCCTGACCGAGTATGTGGCATGGCCGATGGACCATACGCTGGGCAAGCGCCACATCGTGACATTTTCGAGCGATCGGCCGGGTGGCTTCTCTGAAGACCACATCGCGTTTCTTCAGGACCTGTTGCCGGCTCTGACGCTTGTGACCGAGATCCGCCTCAAGAATATTTTAGCGCGCACGCTGCTTCAGACCTATGTCGGCCCGCATGCCAGTGAACAGATACTCGCCGGAGCAACGACACGCGGCAGCGGTGCGACCGTGGGCGCGGCGATTTTGATCTGCGATCTCAGGGACTTCACGACCATATCGGACCACTGGCCGCGTGATAACGTGATCGAGCTCCTGAATGACTATTTCGACGCCATGTCGGAGCCGATCGAGAAGCATGGCGGCGAAATCCTGAAGTTCATGGGCGACGGGATGCTGGCGATCTTCCCGCTGAGCGATCCAAAGGCCTGCAGCAACCTGCTGGCGGCAATTCAGGAGGCCGGGGTTGCGATGGAGGCGCTAAATGCACAGAACGAGCGGGATGGTCGCGAGGTGCTTCGGTACGGCATTGGCGTGCACGTCGGTGATGTCATGTATGGCAATATCGGCTCACGCAGACGGCTCGACTTTACGGTGATCGGACCGGCCGTCAACGTCGCATCGCGTCTGGAGAGCCTGACCAAGGAGATCAAACGCCCGGTGCTTTTCTCGAAGGCATTTGTGGACATGGCGGAATGCAAAGCGGGAATGGACAGCCTTGGATCGTTTCCGTTGCGAGGGCTCGGCGAGCCGGTGGACGTTTTCGCGTTTCCCTTGGGCCAAGTCTGATGCGCTGTCGAGGTCGATCATACGCGACGCATCGCCGAGCATTGGGCTGACGTTTGACCACCGGTGAACTCCGGCGGTTGCCCCTCGTGCCGACAGGTCATCAATCTGCCGCAGCGAAATGTGCCATCTGGTCCGCGCGCGCTTGTTCTCCCAGGTGAAGCAGGATTGCGCCGCTTTCAAAAATCGAGATGTCACCGTCCGTCACATCGCTGAAAGGCTGGTGCGCGAAATGCTCGGCCCTCGGTCACGGACCGAGGTGCTTTCGACGCGATGGGCCAAACCCGCCTCTTCGAGAGCCCCCCGCACGCCTAGGTCACGCACGTATCCTCGTGGCGTCTCCGAATCCAATCGTAGGTCGTCAGGATCAAGTCTCCCGTTCGGCAAATCCCTTTGCGTCGTTTGCCTCAGAGGACGTCCCATGGGTTTCCTTCAGACAACTCTAAATATGGAGCCCCGATAGTCCTTCACCCCAGTTCGAAACGGAACGGCTTGCCGTGGAGAGCGTGGATAAGGAACGCTTAAAGAAATCCATCATGTCGGTAGCCCTTCTTACTCCGGCATGTCGCCAAGGCGACGTGACGCAGACAAGTCGAAATTAGAGTCGGGGCCTACTGTGACAGTGGACCGCAAAAGCCCAGCGTTAAAACCTGACTATAATCTCCTGCGTGTGACCGGACTCTCTTACGCGAACCGGATCGCCATTCTCGCGCGCGCCTTTGCGGCTACGTCCTCACGGTCGCGAGGGGGTTGAGAAGTCTCCAGCGAATCAAGCAGCTCGCGGGCGCATGTTGCGACCGACCTGACCGCACGCTCGAACGCGGCCTCATTGCGTTTTGATGGTTTTGTCGTCCCGCTCAGTTTGCGCACGAACTGAAGCGCCGCATCATGAACCTCCTCGTCTGTCGCCGGGGGATCAAAATTGAACAGGGGTTTAATATTTCGGCACATGACTTGCTCCCGGTCATCGTTCCCTGCCAAAGCGGAGGGTGGCGTAAGATAAAAAGTAGTCGTGCGGGGGCTGATTGCAACCGGGCCAGTCCGGCAGAATGACGCGGCCAAAGTTGCGTCCAGGGTTTTCACTGCCCTTCGATGGCAAGGCGCGCTAGCGGGTACGAAACGCTCTTTTTATAGGAACGCGCCGTTCTGTGGAAAGCTCTCCGGCGTCGATAGCAATCGCCTTGCAGACATGAAGTGCTCGCGCTCGTTCCAAATTTTGTCTGACACCATCCATGCGCCGCAGCCAATCCACGGACGGACGATTATTCCCTTATCGTACATCGACACGATGCTTTCCGACGTTTCCGCGAAGCGTTGTTTGCCCTGCCGCATGAGCCATAACAACGTTGCTACTTCATTTGCTGTCAACACAAGGCAAACGGTGGCTGCGTTCAAATGCAAGCAAACGTTGGAAAGCTCGTCGTCCGGCGCCTTCCCAAGCGTGATAAGCATCAAAGTAGCCACGAGTGTCGCGAGCGCAAGAACTGTTGCCGCTTCGTGCGATAAGTTGGAGTGAAAAAGAACAAGCCCGACTGTGCCGCAAAGAATTACGACAAGCAGCGAAACTCGAATATTACCGTTAATGTAATGCATGATGCTTACACCCCACATGACGACATGGTCGCTCACGAGAAACATAAGTCGAGAAACTTAATACATGGTATTAGTCATACCTAAATTAATAGATGCTTGTAGGATTCCGAGGTGGGGTAAGCCGTACGCACCAACAGCTGCACTCGCCGTCGAGCGCTTCGCCCGAGGCTATGCCTTCGAACCCCTTTTTGCCATTCGTGCCTCCGGCTGAAATACGATCGACCAAAGATAGGTCCGGGTCCAGCGAGGCGCCGACGCTTATGTCGAATGGAAGAAATCGGACGAATGAAAAGGCCCTGAGGGCAAGACGCTCGCAGGCATATCCGCCATGTGAAAGCGTTCCTTGAAGCGAGGTCGCAAAAGGATCACGCGCCACGGTTGCCGACGCCGAGATCGCCGTGGACCTGTTCGCTGCTCAGAAGGCAACGCGACACGAGAACCCTGAATGACCTGAACGCCGAGCCCGCAACGCGGCGCCGCTGCAAAGAAACGTTTTCATCGCAGATCAAGAAACCCGTCGGATCGCGAAAGAGCGGACCTCGCTTATTCCCTCAGATGTAAATTGGCGCCGCCGCCGCGCGCGTTGCTCTCACCCTCCCACGGTGAGCCTTATTCGGCCCGGAGCATTGGCGAGCGACGGCGGCTATCCCGACAAGCGCAGATGATCGCTCGCCGGGTGACTTCATGACCGATAGACGCCTTCGACCTCGAATTCATCCTTAGCGGTGCGTAGCCTCCGGTTTGTTTGCAGCGGCAGCGTTCGCGACGGCGGCCTGCCTCGACGTGACAAATAGCTTTCATTCCCACTTCGCCGCTTGTTCTTCCCAGCCAATTAGTTGCGGTTAGACGCCAGTTGGACCCGAGCAAACGCAGACCCTGACGCCAGCAATCGCGGAACAAGCTCGCCGGTTGGCACCGTCGCCAGTCACCGGCGCCATGTGGGCGACTATCACGTACCTTGCTACTTGCCAGTAGGTGACCGGCAAGCCGTGCGCCGACTACCCTGACGATATCGGTACGGATGTTGGCTATTCGACCTTGGTCGTGTGAAGCGGCAAAAGCGCTGTGCCGGCCGCTGGCTTCACTCGGTCACGATTGCGTCTGAGCTGGTCGCCGAAGCGGAAGCTGATTGGAACCGCAATCGTGCGGTTGGAGTGGATGCTCGCGTGGGTGAGAAAATACGCCAATAGGTCAACAATGCTGGCTTGATTGGCGGTTTCTTTAGTAGCAATATAACAGAAGGTCACTCGCGCTTTTTAGGCTCAAAGCCAAACGTCCAGTGAAAACGCGACCGAGGCGAAAGTCAAAACACGGGTGACCCCAACGATAGGCTCCGGGAAGTGAAATCCCTTGGAGCCTTTCGTTTGCGTCATGGCGCGAAAGTTTCTTAAGCCTTGTCCCCATGCGCTCCAGCGGGAGACCGATTGCGCGTCGACCACGTCCCAACTTCCGTCCGGGTTATCTCGAATGCTGAACTTTGGCGCTTGAGTCATGTTGGCCTGAACGTGCGGCCGGAAGGATTAGCTACGTTAAACGCCGAATCGGCGAAAAGTGTTTCGTTGCCCCATAAACGGGGGGTGGGGTGGGCTTAGGTCACTGTCGGAAACCACAGTGGAAACAATGAAGGCGAACGCTGTGTGTCGCCAAGGGATATCTCTAGTGACGGGCGGTTGTCCGGTATCCGCGACGCTTCCTATCACAGGCTAGGCGTGACCCTGGTCGGACGGGTTGTCCGGTATTCATGGCCGCAAATCACACAACGCGCGCCGTTGGCCGACTGTGGCCGAATGAAGGCGCATGGTCTCCTAGACAACTCTTGTCGATCTTCGGAGCTATTTAGCTTTGCATAGATCGTTCGCGCCTGGTTGTGTGCTTTCGAGAGTGAAAGAGGGATGCACGGGGTAGTTGTGCTCGGGCGGGGAGTCACTAAAGTCGGGCTGGGGTCGGTGTCGTGCGCCCCCTCCATATCGCGCAAACTTCCGCGAATAGAAAAGGGGTCCAAACTCCAAAAGGGCAGGAATCACTGGCCTTTCATCGTCTGTAACCGCAAGTTATCGCCAATTTAATTCAGGGGGAGGCATGATCAAATGCATGCCTCCTGCAATCCTTCGGAGCCGACACGTGCGACCGAAGCCAATCCAGACCCTCGAATGCCTCTTGCGAGACGTGGCGACCGAGTGCCGCGCCGATCCCGACCGGGGAAGGGCAAAAGCGCTCTTGGAAACGCTGCCTTTGGCGCTCTGACGGCGCTGAAAGGTCACTACGTCGGGACGTTCCCCAAAAGCGAAAGGCTCCGGACTGTGTGTTCCGAAGCCTTTCTGAGAAACACAGAGAGCAGTGGTCGGCCGACCTTCTTTGGTGTTGCACTTGGTCATTAAGCCCCAGAGCTTTGACCCTTTGGCGCTTTGCCGCTGGTGAAGGAAACCGGCTTGCGGCCGACCTGAAACGATATTGCCCTCTACATTGGCGCCGATCAAGCCAGCACCGTTGACCTATTCGCAAAGTTTGGCGACACTAAACGTTTTTTTTCAACGACTTGCTGTTATTTCGGAAAGGGCTAATAAACTGGCTTCACGGGGTGCGCTGTTTCGATACAGCACGGAGACTAAGCGGCGTTTCCCCATAATAAACCGGGGAACCATAATGGCCGACGACAGCCCTTCACTCGTCGACATCAGCCGGAAATTGACTTCGTCAAAAACCGCCTCGAAGGCACCAACCGGATGCTTTCCGCCAGCCGACCCCCGAAACCCAACCGCGGCGACGAACTGCACTGCCACGCCTACAGAAGGGGTAACGGCCAATGGAAAGGGATAAGCA
This sequence comes from Rhizobium sp. P1_C7, assembly GCF_056406295.1. Taxonomy (NCBI): domain Bacteria; kingdom Pseudomonadati; phylum Pseudomonadota; class Alphaproteobacteria; order Hyphomicrobiales; family Rhizobiaceae; genus Rhizobium; species Rhizobium sp. P1_C7. The sequence goes on along the minus strand of NZ_JBFUAL010000023.1, from coordinate 39,484 downwards.
CGACGTTGTTGCCGGAATGCTGCAGCAGACTAGGGCGAAGTATCGGCAAGAGCAGGATGAGCAGGATTTAGCCAAGCTTCAAGCGCGTATCGGACGGATGGAGTGGCTCGATTTGACACGACGGAACCGCGGATGTCGCCGCATGAGGCGTCATTGAATTTGACGAAGTGATAAATGCCCCGCTCAAAGTACCGGCGTCTGCTGTCGGGCCCGAAGCATGCGTAATCGGGCGGTCCCACAAGAGGCGAGTGTCGATGGCCTTGGCGGATGACCCCCTCGATTTTCCGTTTATAGTAACCTGCGAATACAGGGGCCTTCACCACGCCTATTACCTGTCCAGCGTCGGAGCGGACGGCGTGGCGACCTACCATCACGCCGGACCGGCTTGCCGGAAAAATCACGATCGAGGGCCAGGCAAAGGCGCGTGGGGAAGACCAGGTTGGCACTTGTCTCGGCAAGACATTGACGGAACTGCGGGCGTTCGGCCAGGCGTTCGACGTCAAGCGATAGGAACGCGACCTCCTTCGGGTGGAACACATTGGGAGAGGTCCTTCGCAGAAGCGGTGTTGCCGTTCCACCTGCCGATTGTCGATGTGACACCCGACGCAGAGTTCGAGCTATAATGGGACGTTGCAGGTGAGGGGATCCGCGCACTGCTCTGCGCAGTTTAAACGATATCATGGTTCATAACCGCGGTCTCGGACGAGCCGGTATGATCGGAGCTCGACTTTTCATCGAACTCGGCATGGAGCCGGCGACCGCGACAAGGCAAGTGCGCGCCGTTCGTCCGGGGCAATCGAGACGCCGGATCAAGAAGACGACGTCTAGCGGCGCGGCTATCACGTCATCCACGGTGACCTGGAGTTGTCATATCAAGGCGATCCTGAGACCGGTGAACCGCTGGATGACGCACAAGCCGGGGCTTGGCGACTATCACAGACAATGCGTTCGCCTTCCTTTGCGCACGAGCACCACATTTGGGATGTAGACAACGTCAAATCCTGGCCGCCGATCAACGAAACCTGATCTCCTTCTTCTGCGGCGGTTCTCGAAATTTCTTCCACTTCATCGATCTGTTTGACGAGGTGTTCGTTCTCGACGTCGATGTGGTCACTTTGAAAATGCGGCTTGCGGAGCGACGAAAAGGTGACGTGCCGCCCGCCACATGCGTTGTGGTAATGTTGGGCAAAGTCATCCAGAAGATCTGCAAGGAGACGAGACAACCGCTGCGCCGCCGTCGTCGCGAGCGCGTGGTTATTCAGATGGTGAGATCAGGATCGAGCGGGTAAATTGGGCGAGGGACATTCCTGTAGGGACGTTTGTGTGCCTGCGGTGTCGAAAGCGCGCCGGAATCGCAGACGATAACTCGACCCGCGATCGGCTCAAAGGCAGCGCGGAAATGCTGCATCGACTTCAACGCCACGACGAATTTCTCTTCTGGAGTGATGCCGAATGCCTTGAACTGCTGCAGGTCCAGCATCTGGCCCCGCTCGGTCGTGACGAGAATGTCGATGTCGCCCACGCGAAAAACCACGGATTGGCCGAAGGAGAAATGCAGGCCACCGATCATCGGTCCGTCGCCGACGATGCTTCCGTCTGAAATCAGTCGGATCTCTCCAGTCAGCACGAGAGGGCCGCCGCCGAGCACTGGATCGCTTTTGCCGCCGATCGGCGCTGTGACGACGGACCCGACCGGATGGGCTGAAAGCGCATGAGCCGCCTCCGGATCGATGACCGGGCCGAACGTGGCGTTCTCCAGCGCCGCGTCGATCATCGCCTTGAGCAGGTTGGTCGCGTCGCCATAGGCTCCCGAACCCGGATTGTCTGCATAGTCGGCAATGATGAGCGGGCCGTTCGACGTATCGAAATCCTGTGCGATTTTTACCGCGTCTGCCACGTCCAGATAAACGTTTTCGGTCTGCATACGGACGTCCCAGATGACGTCGGCGATTCGTTCCGCAATCTCCCTTGCCCTCGTGGCCGCGCTGGGCTCGTCGGTATCGTAGGTAACGAGAACGGTCGGCCCGACGTCCCGAATGTCCGCTTCGCCGAAACCGGAATTGATCGATACAGCCAGAATGCCCGGCTCCGTTTCGTATTTCCGCGCCGCCTCGTAGAGCGGGACGATCGGCCCGGAATCGGAGCGTCCGCCGTTGACTTCATCCAGCATCGGTCGATGCGCGCGAAGTGTCGCCGGCCGAGTATTTCCGGCCATGGCGTTTTCCAAATGCCTTGCCGCCTGTTGGCCGGCGAGGCGCATATCGACATGCGGATAAGTTTTGTAGGAAACGATGATGTCCGCGTCGCGAACCATGTCGGGGGTCGCGTTGGCGTGCAGATCGAGCGTGATCGCGATAGGAATCTTGTCACCGACGAGGACACGGATACGCTTGAGCAGTTCGCCTTCGCCATCCTCGCAGAATTCGGTGACCATCGCGCCGTGCAGGCCCAGCAGGATGCCGTCGAGTGTGTCCCTCTTGGCTTCGACGGCTGCGCAGATGCGGTTCGCCACATAGTCGAAAGCCTCGCGGGAAACCTTGGAACCGGGCTCCGCATGCGCTGAGATCACGTGGCTGACTTGCCAGCCTGCCTCTCGTGCACCGTCGAGAAACCCAGCGAGTTCCGTGGGGGCGTCGCCTCGCTCGGCAATGGCGACATCACCTTCCTTGAGAAGATCCACCTCGAAGGCGCGAAGGTGCGTGAGGCCCTTCTTGAAGGTGTTGCTCTCATGGATGAATTCGGCGGTGAGAACGTGATGGCTCATGACGACCTCAAGGATCAAAGGGGATGAAAACAGGCGACACGGTGCCCATCCGGCCCGGTCTCCAACGTAGGGATTTCGCCGCCGCACCGTTCGGATGAACGGGGGCACCGCAAGGCGAACGCGCAGCCCTTCGGCAGGTTGAAGGGCGAGGCAATTTCGCCAACCAGGGGCACCACCTCCTTACGACGCACTGGATCGGGCACGAAATTGCTGTCCAGCAGGGCGCGGGTGTAGGGATGCCGCGGCTCGCTGGCTGGATCGGGCAGTTCTTCTACAATTGAGCCGAGATACATCACGACGATACGGTCGCAAAAATAGCGGACCAGCCCGAGGTCATGCGAAATGAAGATGTATGTGAGCCCGAACTCGGCCTTCAGGGCTTCCAGCAGCGAAATGATTTGCGCTTGGATTGAGACGTCCAGCGAGGCGGTCGGCTCGTCGAGAATGATCATCTGCGGGCTGAGCGCTAGCGCCCGGGCAATTCCAACCCGCTGGCGCTGTCCGCCGGATAGGTGGTGCGGATAGGCGTTCATCATTTGTAGTGGCAGGCCCACTTGCTGCAGCAGGGCTTCGATACGCCCTTCCGGCACCGCCAGCCCTTGTACTGCAAAGGGCTCGCGCAGGCATTCGGCGATGGTGAAACGTGGATCGAGGGAAGAATACGGATCCTGGAAAACCATCGCCATCCGCCGGCGCATCAGTCGCATTTCGCGGCGCGAAAGTTTGGGAAGTGCGGTACCGTCGAACCGTACCAAGCCACCGGTCGGTTCGATGAGGCGCAGCAGCAAGCGCGCAAGCGTGGATTTACCGCAGCCGCTTTCACCAACAATGCCGGTAACCGAGCCGCGCCTGACACTGAGATCGACCTCGCGGACGGCCATCATCCGGCTCGGTTTGGAAAACAGCCCGCCGCCTAGCTCGAAACTTTTGGAAAGCCCTTCCGTCGAGAGCAGGATTTCATCCATGGGCCGGTTCCTCCAGCGGATAGTGGCAGGCGACCGTTCCCCCTCCAGCAAGCAGAGACTGAACGGGCACGACGGTAGCGCAGCCCTTGCCCGCCCGTGCGCAGCGGGGATGGTAACGGCACCCGGCAGGATACTGGGCAACGCTAGGGACCGTTCCGGGTATACCGGTCAGACTGCCACGTGCCATGCCGGCTCGCGGAATGCAGTCAATCAGCGCCGCCGTATAGGGATGGGCCGGATGGGCGAAAAGCGGACCGACGGCGCGGGTTTCGGCCTGCCGCCCGGCATATAGCACTGCAACCCGATCGCAGACCTGCGCCACCACGCCCATGTCATGGGTGATCAGCATCAGCGCGACGTTCCGTTCTTTCACCAGCCGCGAAAGTATCGCGACGATCTGCGCCTGCACTGTGACGTCGAGCGCTGTGGTCGGCTCGTCGGCGACGATCAGATCGGGCTCGCCGGAAAGCGCCATGGCAATGACGATCCGCTGCTTCATGCCTCCCGAGAGCTGGTGCGGATAGGCATCGCAAAGCGCTGCGGCTTCCGGAATACGCAGTTGCGACAGTATGTCGATGGTGCGCCGCCGTGCATCCGCCGCCGAAAGCTTCAGGTGTAGCTTTGCCACGATGTCGATCTGGTTGCCGATCGTGTCGATGGGGTCCAGGGCAGTCATCGGATTCTGGGTGATGAACGCGATACGTTTGCCGCGTAGCGCCCGGAGCGACGGCTCCGGCATGCGGGCAAGATCGACGCCATCAAAGCGGATCGCGCCGCCCGACACCGTCCCGCCGATCCGAGCGAGAAGGCCCGTGACGGCCAGAGCTGTCAGGGACTTCCCGGAACCGCTTTCACCAACAAGGCCGAGGATTTCACCACGATCAACCGAAAAGCTCAGATCGGCGACCGGCGTGACTGCCGCAATGCGAATGGATAAGTTGTTTACTTCAAGCAGCATCGTCACACGTCCCGTATCCGGCTTCGGATATCGAGCGCGCGAACCAGCGCATCGCCGAAAAGGTTCACCGCGATAACGGTGCTGGCGACGGCAAGGCCTGGGAAGAGGATGATCCATGGCGCGCGGAAAAGTTGGGCAGTACCGGAGGACATCATCGCACCCCAACTCGGAGTTGGGGGCTGGGCACCGAGCCCGAAGAAGCCGAGCGTCGCTTCGAGAATGATGCCGTCTCCCGTGGCGAGCATGCCGGAAACGAGAACCGGCGCCAGCGAATTCGGCAGCAGATGGCGGAAGACGATGTGGCTGTCGCGCGCCCCCAGGCTGCGGGCTGCCTCGATATAGGTTTCGTTGCGGATGGCCATGATCTGTGCCCGGGTAAGCCGGGTGAACTGGGCGAGATAGGCGACGCCGATAGCTGCCATCGTGCCGGTTACCCCCGGTCCGATGATTGCGACCAGGAATAGGGCTACGAGGATCTCGGGAAACGACCAGGTGAGATCGACGACGACGGAGACGGCGCGATCCAGCCAGCCGCCGAAATATCCTGCCGTCGCGCCGAGAACCATGCCGGTGATCACTGAAATGCCGATGGCGATTGCCGAGACCGTCAGTGAAGTGCGGGCTCCGTAGAGGATGCGGGTTAGTAGGTCGCGGCCGAATTCATCGGTGCCGAGAAGGTGCGTACCGTCCGGCGCCCGAAATGCATCGGTGAGATTCTGGATGTCGTAGTGATAGCCGGTGAGCCATGGCGCGAGCACTGCCCCGGAGATGACCAGCAGCAGCCAGCCTCCCGATAGCGCGCCCTTCCGCGACCGAAGTGCGCGTTCGATTGCGCCCTGTTGCCGCGGTGCGGCCTGCGTTTGTGTGAAAAGGGTCATCTGAGGGCAGCTCTTACGCGAGGATCCATCATTGCCTGCAGCAAGTCGCCAATCAGCGTACCGAGCATGACGGCCATGGCCAGCATCAACAGGCAGGCCTGAACGACTGGATAATCATGTTGATTGATTGATTTGATCAGTAGTGTGCCGAGTCCAGGTCTTGCAAAGACCACCTCTACCGTGACTGCGCCGCCGAGGATCCAGCCGATGCGAAGCGCTAGAATAGTGATGACGGGCATCAGCGCGTGACGAAGCACGTGGCGGATCTGGATGCGCCACGGATGAAGACCCTTGGCATGCAGCAGGGTGATAAAATCCTTCTGCATCACGTCCAGCATCGCGACCCGGGTTACGCGGGCGACCAGCGCCGTTCCGCCGAGACCGACCGTCAGCACCGGCAGCACCAGCGAGCTCCAGCCGCGGGCTCCCGAAACGGGGAACCAACCAAGCTCCACCGAGAAGGCGAGGATCAGCAACAGCCCGAGCCAGAAACTCGGAAGCGTAGAGCCAAGCAGCACGCCGCCCATGATTGCCTGATCGACCACGGTGTCCCGCTTACTCGCGGCGATGAACCCAAGCGAGACGCCAACGATGGTAGAGAACGCGAGGGCCAGCGCGCCAAGCAGCAAGGAGTAGGGCAGGGCCTGCCCCACGAGATCGGAAACCGGCCGCCGGGCAACGATGGCGTCGCCGAGATCTCCGGTAAGGAGACGACCCAGCCATAGCGCGTACTGCTCGAAGAGCGGCTTATCGAGGCCATAGCGTTCCGCTATGACCTCTTTCTGGGCTGGGCTCGATCCCACCTTGACGAGATTGTCGATCGGGTCCCCCGGGATCAGATGGATGATCAGGAAGACCACCACCGACACCGCGAGAAACACGGGCACCAGCATAGCCAGCCGTTTGATGACGTAACCGAGCATAGTGCCCATTCCCCTAGCCTGCCGAAGCCTAGTTGATGACTTCGGTGTCCATGATCGCCGCTGCCTGATACTGCGGCGAATTGATGGTTTCTGGAACCTTCAGGCGGTCCTTGTTGTATCCGACATTCTGCACCGGCTGGTAGATTGGTGCCATCGGGAACTGTGACAGGACGTATTCATGGTAGGCCGTGAAGTTCTTCACGCGTTCTTCCATGTTTGCGGAGCCGGATATTGCCTTCTTGCGCAATTCCTCAGCCTTTGGGTCGTTGAACATCGAGACATTCGGGTAACCAAGGCGATCGCCGCCGAAGAACCAGTCGATGATATCGGCATTGTCCCAGAGATAGCCGCGAACAGCGATCTGCTGCTTGCCGCTCTTGTACTGGTCACGGATCGCCGAGCTGTCGAACGTGGTAATTTCGGCGTCCATTCCGACCGCCTTGAGTTGTGCCTGCACAACCTCGGTCAGGCGGCGGAAGCCGGTGTCGCTCTGGGTCCATAGAGTGACCTTGAGGGGCTTGCCGTCCTTGACGCGAATACCATCAGGGCCCATCTTCCAGCCGGCTTCATCGAGCGCCGCCTTGGCGCGATCCGGATTGTAGCTGATCTTGTACTGGTCAGCGACCTTCGATTCCGCCAGCGAGGAGATCAGGAACGTATCGGCCGCAGCGCCCTCGCCGCTATAGATCGATGCCAGGATTTCCTTCTGGTTGATCGCCTTCGCAGCGCCCTCGCGTACCTTGATATCATTGAAGGGCTCGGCCTTAACGTTCATCGGCATGTAGAGCACTTCCTGGCCCGGCAGGGTCAGAACGCCGACATTCTTCTCCTTGGCGAGTTCGCCGAGATAATCGGTGGGAACGCTGAGTAGCATATCGACGCCGCCGGTCTTCAATTCGAGGAATGCAGTGGAATCCTCTGCAATTTCACGGAAGGTGATCCTCGCGATCTTGCCTGGGCCGGTATTTTTCGAGAGTTCGGAGCCCCACTTATAGTCGTCGTTGCGGACGAGAACGGTTTCCTGGCCGACGGTGAAGCTTTCAAGCTTGTAGGGGCCGGTGCCGATGGCTTCGGTGACGCCGAATTTGTCGCCGAGAGCCGCGTAGGCCTTCGCCTCGACGACGCCCATGAACAGGCTCGACAAGTTGTAGAGAATGTTCGGATCCGGATGCTTCATCTCAAACTTGACGGTGTTCTCGTCCACCACATCGACCTTGTCGATCGCCTCGGTCAAATAGGCGTTGTCGGTGCCGGCAAAGAGCGCCAGCCAAGCCTTTACGGCTTCGGCGTTAAAGGGCTCGCCATTGTGGAACTTGACGTCCTTCCTTAGGTGGAACACCCAGGATTTGCCATCAGCGGCTTCTTCCCAGCTTTCTGCCAGGTGCGGATGGTATTTCGACTGGTTGTCCCGCTCGACCAAGCGGTCATAGATCAGCGATGTCGCGCCATTGAGGTTCGATGCCTTGGGCGGGTTGTATGTGGGAGCGCCGACATCCGCCGCCTTGATGACGAAAGTTGCCTCCTGCGCTTCGGCTTCGGCCCCGAAACCGGCGGCGAAAGGCGCCATAGTACACAGGCATACCCCGGCAGCCAGCAGGGCGGTACGAAAATTCAGTATCATTGCTGTTCCTCCTAGAGATTGTTTGTAGTCAGCTTTCAGGCCCGCTCCGGTCACCGGCATGACCGATCATGCGGTGATAAAGCGACGATACTTTCATCAGGCGATCCTCGACCTCGGCGCCAAGCGCCTGGAAAACGCCGTTGACCATCAGGGAAATCAGGCTCGACATGGCTGGGGTCGTGTCCCAGAACTGGTTGAGGTTGGTCTGGACGGTGAGCATCTCGTTCACGAGGCCTCGACCCCAGTCGCAATAGGGATCGGTAATCAACGTCACAGGTATGCCTATCTCGCTCGCCTCGACCGCGAGCCGCCATGTAAGCCGCGAGTAGCGGCGTCCATCAATCAAGACAAGGCAGGTGCTGGCTGGGTCGGACAGCAGGATTTCAGCGAAGTGTCCGCCTGCGAGATCAGCCATATGGACGCCATCGCGAAGATACTGCAAGTTATGCGCGAGGTCATAGGCGTGATGACGCTCGGTTTGGAAGCCCGCGACATAAACGTTTTTGCAATGGGCAATCCGCGCGACTGCACGCTCGAATTCTTCGGTGCCGGCGAGCTCGTAGACCGCCACAAGAGCCGCGATCTCGAGCTCGAGAGCCTTTGCAAGTTCCGCCTTGCCCATGGAGGATCTCTGGTGGAAGTCGCGAAGCCGGTCACCGATCAGCCAGGCGCGGTCGCCAAGATCAGACTGCAACAGGCTCTTCAGTTCGCGGAAGTGCGCAAGACCTATCGACTTGCAATAGCGGCCAATGCTGGCCTCGCTGACGCCAATTTTTTGGGCGATGGACGAAGCGGTCTCAAACGGCAAGCTATTGATATTGCTTAGGATATAGTTGGCGATGGCGTTTTCTGTGCGTGTTGCGCCCTCCAGGCTTGCAGAAACCTTGCGGTGCAATTCGCTTTCTGAAATCCCGGGTTCTTCCACGCCGCCCCTCCCTGAGCTGCGCCCCTTGCTGGGGGTCACCAAACACATCTGACATATATATTTCATTTAAGCAATAATGTAAAAAAAGTTTCATTTCTTGCTGGCCGGGGGTTGCGTTTGCTTTCCAACGGACATCAGATACGGCAAAAGGTAGCCATTCCGGGAGAACCGAATGCCATCAGTGGCCCAACACGCGCTCAAGATAGACGGTGCCGAGCTTCGCCTAGTGCGGCTCGAATTGCTGACGCCCTTCACAATCTCCACGGGAACAATGCACGAAAAGATCATTCCGCTGCTGATCCTGCGATCGGGAGGGCTTGAGGGTTATTCGGAAGGGGTGATGGATCCGCTGCCCGACTATCTCGATGAGCAGATCCCCGGCGCGATGGCGCTCCTGCGAGAGGTGCTGCTGCCGCAGGTGACCGGCGCGACATTTGAAAACCCGCAAGCGTTGGAGCCGTTGCTAGCACCGTGGCGCGGCCACCAGATGACCAAGGCGATGGTGGAGATGGCGTTCTGGGACCTCTGGGCGAAGTCACTTGGCCTGCCGATAAAGATCCTTCTCGGCGGATCCGGCGATGCCATTGATGTCGGCGTTTCCCTCGGGATCGGCCCCGTTGCCGAAACCCTCAGCCGGGTCGCCTCCCATGTCGAGCAGGGCTACAAGCGCATCAAGCTGAAGATCAAGCCGGGCCATGACGCAGCCTTGGTCGCTGCCGTCAGAGGCGAATTTCCCGATGTTGCGCTGAGCGTCGATGCCAACAGTGCCTATACGCTCGCCGATACCGGCAAGCTACAAAAGCTTGACGGCTACGGTCTCGACTATATCGAACAGCCGCTGGCCTGGAACGACATTCAGGATCATGCGACCCTGCAGCAGCGGATTTCGACGCCAGTTTGCCTTGATGAAAGCATTCGCAGTGTAAAGGATGCCCGCAAGGCGCTGCAGATCGATGCGGGACGAGTCATCAATATCAAGGTCGGCCGCCTCGGCGGCTATCTCGAAAGCCTGCGCGCCCATGATCTGTGCGCTGCCTTCGAGGTACCGGTCTGGTGTGGTGGGATGCTGGAATCCGGGATTGGCCGCGCCCACAACATTCACTTGTCGACGCTTCCAAATTTCACGAAACCGGGCGACACGTCCTCCGCCAGCCGCTATTTCGCTCGCGACCTTATTCAAGAAAAGCTCGAGGCGGTCGGGGGCCGCATGCCCGTTCCCGAAGGGCATGGCATAGGTGTGACCCCGGACTGGACCTTCATCGATAGCATCACCTTGTCCACGGAGAGCTTTTCGGGATGACGACAATTGAATATCGCCCTCTCGGAGGCCTTGTCGAATTCAAGGCGGCCGAAGCTTTGCAACGGGCAGTTTGGGGTGAAGGCGACAAGGAAGATCCCTTTGATCTGCTAATGGTCGTTCAGGGGCAGGGCGGGCTAGTCGGCGGGGCATTCGTCCATGGCCGTCTCATGGGCTTCGTATTCGGGTTCCCGACCCGTCATTCGGATGTTCAGTATTCCCATCGGCTCGCCGTGCTGCCGGAAGCGCGCGGCCTCGGTCTTGGGCTTGGGCTCAAGCGGTTTCAGAGGCAGTGGTGCATAGATAACGGCATCCGCTGCGTTCGCTGGACCTACGATCCACTGCGGGTCGCCAATGCCGCCCTGAACATTCGTGCGCTAGGCGCGGAGGCTTCGACCTATCACTGCGATTTCTACGGGGAGATGGAAGGCATTAACAAAGGCGCACCATCCGATCGCCTACAGGTGGACTGGATCCTTGACAATCCCGTCGCAGTTCGCCGTGTGGAGGGCGACCGCACTCCGCTTGAATACGCGCCCGACAACGCGCGGATGATTGAAATACCGGAGCATTTCGAACGCCTGCTTTCGAGCGATCCTGATCGGGCGACAGAGATCCGACTTGAAACTCGGTCCATCTTTTTACGAGCACTGTCCGATGGTTACGTGGTGAGGGATTTCGACCCGTCGAGGCGCTGCTATCTTCTCACGCCTACTGCATAACCACGAAAAAAGAGAATCTTGGGATCGCTTTCTTCGCCAGGCCTGCTTCTACTGGGTAATCCTAGACACGACGCCAGAAGATCCGTCGAGTCCTGCAATCGGCTGCCGTTGCAAAACTGCATTATATTTAAATTAAGTGAGCAATTTCAATATGGTGCGGACGACGGGGGTCGAACCCGTATGACAGAAGTCGAGGGATTTTAAGTCACAAGGCCGCACTGACCCAGTTATCCAATCCTGACTACGTTCTCATTTCGAAATATTGTCATTGCCCAAGAGAAAATGCCCGTCCGTTTCATCTGAAATGGGCTTATTTTCGGAATTAATTTAAAAGACGCTATAAATCAGATGGTTGAAGTGGCACGCCCTAGGGGAGTCGAACCCCTCTTCCCAGAATGAAAATCTGTTTTCAGCCATTGTCAGCGCGTGCCGCAGCAAGACAATACTGCCCCCGCTATTGATTTCATTAAAAAATTGGCTGACATCTTCTGTTAAGACGCGCAAGAACCTGCCGCGTTGAGTTGCCCCCGGCTTGCCCCCGAAAGCCCCCGCTTTGCCCGGAACAAGGAACTGGCCTCCGTGAAATTGACCCCCGACTTTTTGAAAACCGTTCAGCCACAACAAGGAAAGCGTCTTGAATTCCGCGACGACGAAGAGCGCGGGCTTATCTTCCGGGTGACGGAGAAGGGGTCTAAATCCTGGTCCATCCGTTACGCCGCTGCGACCGGCGAACAGCGCCGGGAAACCTATCAGTATCCCGAAATCGGCTTGTCCCGCGCCCGCGAGCTATGCCGCAAGTTGAAAGGGCAGGTGACTGAGGGTCGCGACGTTGCGGGCGAACGCCAGAAAGCGAAAGCCGAAGTCGAGCGGGCTCAGAAGGACCGGCTTACCCTTGTCGCTGAATCGTATTTCGCCGCTTGCCTGCTTGGTACCCAACGCATCGGTTCGAAGGTCAAGCCGAAGTCAGAAACGACGATGGCCGAAGAGAAGCGCGTATGGGCGACCGACCTTGAACCGAAATTCGGCAAGCGGCCGGTCACGTCTTTGACCAACCGAGAGATCGGCGACTATATCGGGGAGTTGACTGCCGCTGCGCCATCGAAGGGCCGCAACGCCCATAGGCTGCTTCGGCAACTTCTCAACTATGCGATCATTCGCGGGATCATTCAAAATAACCCCGCCGACCGGGTGGCAGTTGTTGCCATTGGCGAGAGAAAGCGGTTCCTTTCGGACCCCGAAATCAAGGCCATGTGGGATTTGCTTGGCGATATCGAGGCGCGCGAGGAAATTCAGATCGGCGACGAAATGGGGTTACTGCTGCAATTCCTCATGCTTTGCCCGCTGAGGGTGAAAGAGATTGCCGGGATGCGTTGGGAGGAAATCGACCGGGGGCAGAAAACCTTGACGGTTCCCGCCGCGAGAATGAAAGGCAAGCGCATTCATGTAGCGCCGCTGTCGCCCGGCGCCCTTGCCCTGTTGGACCGCGCCAAGCAGGTTATTGGCTGTGACACCTACGTATTCGCTTCCCCGATTACTGGCGCGCCCTTGGCGCGCCAAAGCATCGCCCATGCGTTCGCGCGAGCGGTAAAGCATTTGAAGTTTGCCGAGCGGGCAACCCCTCACGACCTAAGGCGGACAGCGACGACGAACTTGACGATGAAGGAGCGTATCGGCGTTCCCCGCGATATCGCCAAGCTTCTTTTGGCGCACGCCGATCACGACATGACGGGCAAGCACTATGACATGAACGACTACCTGCCGGAGAAACGCCATGCGGCAGACGCGTGGGGGAGGCTGGTCGCAACGATTGTTACGGGCGGCAAGATCATAAGATTTCCCGCCAGTAAGAGATTTTAGTAGCGCTCTAATTCTCGGGCCAGCTTATTGTAGCAGTACTATAACTTACTGAATTTGAACGGAAATATCTGAAGTTTTATAATTATTTCTCTTTACACAATCTACCGCCAAAGCCATCATTGGCGCTCCCTGACTTTACAAGACAATGTAAGGAGCAAGTGATGGTAGGCGAAAGAATACTCCGTCCCGTGGTAGCCGCCGAACGGCTTGGAATCAGCATTCGTACGCTCTACCGCGAGGTCGCAGCCGGAAACATTCCGCGCGGTATTCCCATTACAGACCATGCGCAAGGCTGGCGAGAGAGTGTCATCGATCGTGTCATTGCTGACCGGGAGGCGGGTCGTAGAGTGACGGCCGCCGAAGACATTGCCGACCCAACGGCAAGGCGCGGACCGGGAAGACCCCGCAAAATTCCGCATTCACAAGCCGCAGAATAGCAAATGCCGCCGGGGGAAACCGACAGCACCGAGCGTACGAAGTCTGATGAAACACTAAGCTGAACTCTAGCGGCGCTTAAAAAATAGCAGGCGATATTTATAGCGCAGCTTTAAGTTACTGATATATATCATAAAGTTGGAATGACGCTGTTGCGCTTATTGTAGCGCGGCGTAAATTGTCATGAGCGAATGGCAACGCGGCCCGCTGAAAGGAAAACCGGGCTTGCGTGAACAAACCCGGCCGGGAGAAAAATAGAAAACTTGCGTGAACAGCAAGGAAAATAAGCCCCCCGGCCGCGAAGCGCAAGCCCACTTTTTGTGAGGCTATTGCGCCATGCCGCTTTCGATTTCCAAACTGCCAGCGTTTCTGAGTCCCCCTTTCGAAGGGGAGGGGGCGCTATGAGCCGCCATCTTGGATTTCTAAGAGACTGGAATCCGCAACGGAAAACGCGGGCGCTGCTCGATCAGGTCAAAGACGTTATTGCCGAATACGAAACGTTCGGCCCGCTCACCATTCGGCAAATCTTCTATCGCCTGGTAGCAACATGCGACTTTCCGAAAACAGAACAGGGCTATGAGCGGCTGGTTTCCCTGCTTGGAAACGCCCGGCGGGCCGAGGTAATCCCTTTTTCGGCAATCCGCGACGACGGTAACGCGGAAGCTGGCGGCGGCGGCTATTGGTCGCTTCAAGGCTTCATTGGCAGCTTGTCCAGCAAGGTTGACTGCTTTCGATTGGCCCGCGATAGCGGCCAGCCTTTCCGGGTTATCGTTCAGTGCGAATCCGCCGGAATGGTTCCCATGGTTGCCGATATGGTCGCGCCGTTCGGGGCGCGGGTTCGCAGCGCCAGCGGCTTTGACAGCATTACATTCAAGCATGACTTGGCCCGCGAACTGGCCGATTGGCATATTTTCCGGCATGGCGTGATTTTGCATATTGGCGATTACGACCCATCCGGCGAACATATCTTTTCGTCGCTAAAAGCCGACGTTCTGGCATTCCTTGCCGACATGATAGACGGCGACCCGGCCAAGCTGGTGACAATCAATCGCATCGGAATAACGCCCGACCAGATACGCATTTTGAACCTGATAACTGCCCCGGCGAAAGCCAAGGACAACCGCGCCTTTAATGGCGTTGACGGCGACCCAACGGCAACCGTTCAGGCGGAATCCCTCTCACCCGACATTCTCGCCGCAATCGTGACTCAGGCGGTTCGCCGCTATTGGGACGACAGCCTGGGCGACAGCCTGGACAAACGCCAAGCGGCCGAACGCGCGCAACTGAAAAGCTGGTGGGCGTCTTGCCCGTTCTTGACGTTAGAGGAGTCCGATAATGGCAATGACTGAAACCACCCTTTGCCGGAGCCGCGACGAGATCAAGAAGGCGAGGCGGGTAGCCAAGCGGCGGTTCCCGCGCAAGGGCGATTCCACCGTCAAAGTGTTTGACGCCATAATTGGCCATCTGAATTACCAGACGTTCAATTGCTTTCCATCGGGCAAAACGCTGGCCGACGAAATCGGGGTTTCCGAAAAGACAGTAAAGCGGGCGCGGCTGAAACTGGCCGACGCCGAGCTACTGGAAACCGAATACCGGCATCTCAGGAATGGCAATCGAACGTCGTCAATGTATCGGATTCATAACCCGGAACGGAAAATAGAGGCGGTAGAGGCGGCAAGGGCGGAGCCGAAAACAACCGACGATACCCAATATCGGGCCGCCGATTGGTTCGCGGACGAAGCCCCGAAACAGCCCGAAAACGAAGCGAATTTGTCCCTTGGTCAAACGCGAATTTGTCCCTTGGTGACCCCCGATTTTGTCCCTTGGCGTCTCTATACAGCCTGTAACCCAGACTCTAACCAAGAGAAGATTAACCTTTCCCCCAAACCCCAAAAAGGTTCGGGACGCCGCAAGCGGCGCGGGGGGAGAGATGATTTCCGGCTTTCCAACGATTTTCAGATTTTCGAAAAACAGGTTGCAGCGGTTGCAGACGATATCGACGCCGAGGATATCGCGGCCGTCTTCCGGCATAGGCTTCGACAGCGCCGAAGCGTTTGCGAGGAAGCGGCGGGCCGGTTCGTTCGTTGCCTGGAATCGTGGCCAGACCCGGCGGGGCGACTTACCGACATGGCCGATAGGGGCTTTGGCGAACCGGGATTGCCGCCAGTTGCCCGGCCGCTTTCGGAATTCCGCCAGCGCCAGAACTACATGAAAGCCCAACTAGACGCCGAACTGAAAGGCCGGCCTCCTGGAACGCCCGGAACCTTCCACTGGCTCGAAGATTTTGGCGCCGACGACGATTTCATTTCTGACCCCGTCGCTGAACTTGAGGCGAGGGAGGCGCGCAAGTTCGCCCGCGACAACGGATTGCCCCCGCCGCCGCCAGCGCGGCGCGAACGGGTTTTCAATACCGGCGCCCGGCAGAGCTTTGACATCGAGATTCGCGCCGAAGCCGGCGCACTCGATCTCGATCGAACCGAATGGGGGAGGGCGTCATGAAGCCGTTGACCCTTCATTGCCGGATTACCGACGCCACCGGCGAGGCGTCATGCGGGCCTTGGCAAATCGGCCCCGGCGCCGAATGGCAGAGCGTTGACGGCAAGGAACTTGCCGGAGCTCTCAGGGCGGCGGCCGACCGGCTGGAATCGGTAATCGCTTACATCGAGGGGGAAGCGGCGGGCCATGCCGGTTTCAGCGCGGCGTCGGCTTCGCCAGCGTTTCGCGCAAAGTCTCAAGCGCCTTGACGGTTTGATAGGCCGGTTGCCGGCCGTCGCCTACCGCCAGCCGCCAGACTGTCATGCGCGATATTCCGGCCCGCTGCGCGATTTCGCTTCGCGTCAAGCCGGCGCTCTCGAGCCCGGTAATCAATGCCTGGTACATTTCGGGGTCGCTCATGGCGCCGAATATAGCAAATCCGCCGAGGAGGGCGACCAATGAGCAAGGGGCCGGGACGGATAGACCAACGCATTGCCGAGCTTTTCGCGGCAACCCGCGACCGCGCGCTTTCCATCGATGAAATCACTGATAACGCCTCTTGCGATTGGCCGAAGATCAGGGCTAACTTTAGAAGCCCTTCAAAAGGTCCGCTCCCGGCCGCGAACCAGAGGGTTTGGCACGGTATGGCATGGCGAGGCGAGGTTTCCGACCGGGGAAACTTCAACTCAAATCCCCTTCAAAGGAGGATAAGCCATGAAACAGAACGTTATTGATCTGAACCGAGTGTTTAACCAGTCGGTTTCCGCATTGCAGCAAAGGGCCAAAGCATTGGGTTATTCGATCCGACGCGCCCACCCTCAAAACTACTTGCGGAATGGACAACAGGCAGTTTGGATTGTGGTTGGCGATCAAGGCTTGCGCACAATATCTCCCCATCGTTCACTTGTGGACGTTGCGGAGTATCTGGCGCTAGTCGAGCGTCGTGACCTTCAATAGCGCGAATAAGGAAGCCGCTGGGAAACTGGCGGCTTTCCTTTTGGTGGGCGTCGATCACCTTCGTCCTCGAACGTGAGATGGGGGGCGGGTCAGGGCTAGATCCAGCCTTCGCCCATATCCGCAAGGCGTGACAGCAAGCGACCAAGGAATGGGCATCGATACCCGCAACAGCGCCCGCGCGCGCCTACGGCCCGCTATGGCCCGATACGAAACCATGCTTCCCAAACCCTACCCAACATGTCGAAGCCGTTGCGAATGGGTTGCAACGCGCAGACCGCCGCGCAAGGGAAATAAAACAGATATTCCGCCCGTTCCGAGGTGGGCCATGACGCTATGCGGAGACCGCATGCATTTGGTTCGAACGCCGGAAATCTCGCGTCGCCGCGAGGTTTTGATTTCATCGATGCGCGGGAGGGTTGCACCCTCCGGGGCGGGGAGGTCCAAAACCCGGACCCCGCCCTCGCTCTGACCGCCCCCTCTACCTCGCGCGCAATTTCGCGATAAATTTTTTGCCGGTCCATCGCCAAAAATGGCCCCTTTTTAAGGGGATGCAACCGCCAGTTAATCGGCTTTCTCAGGACATAAATCGGCGCGACCTATGCGTAAAATCATAGCTACGCTACAAGTTGCCCCTCTATTGCATATCTTCCAAGGCAAGCGCATGATTCCCAAGCCGTGGGTAAGTGGAAAGCGCGCTGACAGGCCAGCGACAGGTTGCAAGCCACTTGCCCCTAAAAATTTAGGGGAATTCTATGAGCGACTTGGCAAAAATCAGCGCCCAACTTCATTCCGTCAAAGAACTTTGCATCGGCCTATCCCGCGCCTTTCGCGACAGCAAGCAGCAACAGCGCCGCCCGCCAGACATGGGCAGCCGCGTTATTCGCGCCATGGCCGCCGAGGCTAGAGCCGTCGCGTTCCAGCAAGACCTCCAAACCTACGTTTTCAACGTCTACCCGGAAGCCCAAGCCGAACGCATTCTGGAAACCAGACGCGACCCGGCGGGCGCCATGAAGGCGGCGACAAACCCGGCAATGACGACCGTAGCCGGTTGGGCGTCCGAACTGGTTTCAATAGCAACCGTCGCCCCGCCGGTGGTTCTGGCGCCAACCGCCGCGCTTTCCCAAATTGCCGTTCGGCCGGCTGTCCTGGCTATCGATTTGGCGGCCGGCATTATCCGCCTTCCCGGCTTGACGCCCGGCGATTTCGCCGGCGGCTTCGTTGGCGAAAACGAGCCGATACCGGTTGCCAAAGGCGCAATCAGCGGCGCGACAATCACGCCGCACAAAGCGGCGGTAATCTCCACCTACAGCCGCGAACTGGCGAAATCGTCCAGCTTTGAAATGATCCTTCGCGCCGGTATCAACGCCGACCTTGGCCAGACAATCGACAAGGCGTTTCTAGGTTCGGGCGCCGCGACAGCCGCGCAACCGGCCGGCCTTCTGTTCGGGGTTGCTCCCTTGGCCGCAAGTACCGAAACCGGCGCCGCCGGGGTTGGCGAAGACCTGTCAGCGTTGGCAAGCGCCATTCCTGCGAGCGCCGATTTGATATTTATTTCCCGGCCGGAAACCCGGTTCCGGGCGCAACTATTTGCGCCTGGCGCGCTTGCCGGCAACTGGATTGATAGCGCCGCCGTAGCAGCCAACCAGATTATCGCGGTTGACGTCGCAAGCTTGGCGGTTGGCTTCGACGGCTTCGAATTTTCCGTTGTTGAATCGGCCGTCGAAGTCTTGGAGGATGGGACGGTTCCGGCCTTCGCGACCCAGCAGACCTATTCGTCTTGGCAAATGGCCCTAATCGGCATGCGTTGCCTTTGCGACGTAACTTGGGGGCTTCGGGCCGCCGGCCGCGTCGCGCATATCGACGCGATTGCATGGTAAACGCGCCATGGATCAGAAACACCCCGTCATCATGGTTCCGAAGGGCTTCAATGAAGCGCTGGAAGCGGTGTTGCCGCTGATCCTGCAGGACGAACGCGAAAAGACGGAAGCCAGAATCAAGAAGGTGGTTGCCGATATTAATATTTCCCTCAGACAGGCGGCCGAAATGTTTGACGAACAAGACGCGGCAATAAGCGAGCTTCGCGCCGAACTGGCGGCGGCGAAACCGAAGACAAAGAAGGTTTCAAAGGAGGCCGGGCAATGAGCCTTGCACGCTACTATCGCGACCTTGCCACGCTGGCGGCCGAAGCTTGCGACAAATTCGAAGCCAGCCAGCCAAAACCGAACGCTGACGTTCTCCTGGATTTCTACGACGAGGTGGCAACCTCGATGATTAACAGCCTTCGGCATGTGCTTGAGACTACCAGCGCCACCCGCAAGAAAATGGCGGCCGGGGACGTCGCCGCCGACCCGTTGCGCCTACACTGATGTAGTTCATGTGAATCTGCCATGCTGAGCGTCGCGGCAGGGCAATGGCAGATAGGCGGGCGGCGGCGCTGCTTGGGGCGGTGTCGCCCGTCGCCAATCATGCGGAGATTGAGAACCAGAGCGCAAGAAGCTGTTCGAAAGGGTGAGTGCGCGGTCGCAAGCCATGATCACCATTTTACGAGATAGGCGCTGATTGGCGGCCAGCCACCAGCGCTTTCCGGCCGAGGCGTTGTCGCCTATCGGCCCAAAAGCGGCAGATTCCTATTGGACCAATTCTATCTCGCTGGGCCGCCACTCTTTCGTGAAGAACGTCTCCAACGGGCTGTAGAGCCGCAGGATCGTGAACCAGCCCTTTGCGGGATCGGTCTGAATCCAGTTTCCCTCGCTGACCCCTTCCGGCTTCTTCGGGCCAAAATACACCACCGTCGAGCCGTCTGAGGCTGATACGGCGGCGGGTGTCGGGTAGCTCTGGCTGCCCGCGCGGGGATACCGCTGCGGCGTATCGAGCATCGAGCGCGACTGGTTGTCGTAGACGGTAAAGGACCAGAATTTCCCGGCAGGAATGTTTGCGGGCAAGGAGACCTTGTAGGTCTTGTTGCCGTCAAAGTACTCGCCCTTGGAATCCACGGTCTGGATAAGATACTGCGAGCCGATGTCGGTGAGCCGCATAATCATGGCTGGCGTGATGAAGGTGTATCCGAAGAACATGGCCGTGCGCACGTTCAATGTGCGAGCCCCGGTTGGTGGATTGACGGAAATCGCTCCTTCCGGGCTGACCTCTGGCGGCGGGGTCTCCATGTCATAGCCGCCAAGGAAAAGCGGGTTGAACCATGTCGAGTTCGGGTAATAGTAGCCGCCATCCGACGGACGCCACTTGAAGTTCAGGGTCCGCGCCGCAGCGTTTCCGATGGCCGCCGCATCGGTCAGGATTTTCTTCATCCGCGCGTCCGGAGCAAACGGCTTTCCCTTGACGATACCAATGGCCGCAAGCGACCCCATGATTTCCGGATCGAGCGCTCCCACCGGTTCCTTCTGAACAACGTCGTTCAGCATCTCGAAGTAGCTGAAGTCGCTTGGCGGTATCGTGTTGATGACCTTGCCCGTCCCTTCGGTGAACTTGACCGGCTCCTTGGGGCGAAGAAACTCCCAGTCGAGCTTGTAGTCCGGCGTTCGGGCCAGCGTCGCCTTTCCCTGCAGAGCCGAGCCGATGCTGGTGCCGTAGCCGCCAGGAAGATAGGGGTAGACCTTGAGGGTCTTCTTGATCTGCGCCGCAACTGGCTTTGGGTCGTCCTTTTCAAGGAACGACCGCCCAAGCAACGTGGCCCGGGTCGTGCGCATTTTCTGCACGAAGTAGCCGCTTTCAGGCAGCTCGCCCTTGTAGCCGGGCGGCACGAACAAATACCTGCCTCCCTCGCCACGGTCGGGACCGGGCAGACCGAAGTCGGTGATCCACTGGAACCACATGTCGTCGACCACGCCAAGCGAGAGCGGCGGCGTCTCAACGACAATCGGCCCGTCGGTGACATCAAGGTTTACCCAGAAGTAGATGGTGTCTGCGTTCGCCGTCAGGAAGCGGGACTTGGCATCCATCAACTCGGAGAAGATCAGGGCGGTGTTGTTGGCGACACCCACATCCTGCACACCCTTGAAGATGGCAGCCACGGAAGCGCCCTGGTAGGCATTCACGAAGGCTTCGACGCCGTGCATGAGGTCGAGGTAATCATAGGCCTTCTGCACCGTCTCCTTGCTCGGCGCACCGTCCTTGTAATTCAAGGTACCGATGCTGCTTTCAACGGTGTCGGGGGTCACGACTTCTTTCGGCAGCTTGCCGCCGTCTTGAGCGTACGAACTTGACACGGCAGTCGCACACAGCAGAGCCATGGCGATGAGGTTCTGTCGTCGGGCGATCTTCATGATATTCCCTCTCCATGCCAACTCAGTGGCTAATCTTCGCAATCGCACTCTCAGTGGATGGCAGCGACGCCACACCGGATCGCTAGTTCACCTTCTTGATCTCTGGCGGCTGCCATTTCCCATTGAGGACAGCAGCCTCGGGCCAATAAAGCCGAAGAATCAGGGAGAAGTGCCCATTGGGGGCCGGTAACCAGTTTGCCTCCATCTCCGCCCCCGGCGACTTCGCCCCGAGGTAGAGGGTCAACGATCCGTCGTCTGCGTATTTCAGGTCCTTGTTCTTAGTGCCGAGCGAGAAGCGGTCTAACGGATTGGCAAAGAAGAACTTCTCCTGATCGTATAGAGTTAGGGACCAGAACCCTTTTACCGGTGGAACCTGGCCCTTAGGGAAGGTAATGCTGTACTGCTTGGCGCCATCGAACGCGTTCCCGTCGCTGTCGAATTCACGCAGATTGTATTGCGTTTCCGCCGCGGTGTTCTGGTACATGCTCGATTTGCTGATGGCAGTGCGATTGAGGTAGTCCGTTCCCCATTCCGCCGCATTTGCCGGGACCGTCCAGCCTGTGTCAATTCGCTTGCCATTGTACTGGAACTGAAAAAGCGGGTCGATAAGTTCTTTCTCAGCGGCAACGAACGAGGCGTTCAATGCGTTCTTCGTCTCCGGGTTCTTCGATGCTGCATCCCAGATCGAGGCGATCCATTTGTACAGTGATTCCTCACCGGGAAGCGGCGGCACTTCCTTCATGACCACCGGCAGTTCGTCGTAGTAGGTTTCCGGATTCACCCACTTGCTCTCGCCCTTAGGAGCGTTTGATGCTGCTGCCGGAACGGGGAAATCTGGGGATTTGGCGTAATCCTTGATCTTCATCTTGCCGTCAAACTTGCTGAGCGGATACATGACGACTTGATTGATAACCGGTTGAACGGCTGCGCTATCTTCGGGCGTGGAATCCTTGAAAATGCGCGGAACAATGAAGACGAGATCTGTGGAGGACCGGATGACCCCGGCAATGCCCTTCGGCACCTTTCCCTTCCAGTTGCGTCCGACGATCATGTAGAAGCCGGGCTTGGTGCCGTATTGCTGGCCGATCCGCCCGATTTCGTCCGTGCGCTGATCGTACATAGCATAGACATAGAAACGCTTGCCGAAGTCGGGAACCTGGATGACGGTCGGCTCCTTGTCGAGCTCGGTGAAGCCCGCACCGTAGGCGACGTCCTGGTTGGGGCAGACGATGAAGGTCTGGTCCGGGTTTACGTAGCCGGTCAGCATCTGGTTGAAGCCGACGGGGGCAACAGGCACGACTCCTCCAAGAAGGCCGGGTTCAGGTGCTTCTCGAAATGCTTGGCGGCGGTTATGAGCGTTGACCAGCGGGTAGCCCCAGAAATAGGCCATACGACCAACGAGTTGGACATAGTCGTTGGTCATCGTGTTGCCGGGAACGGGCCCCGGAACATCTGCCGCAGTCTTCGGTATCGGCACTTGCAGGGACTCGGCGAAGACGGCGGTAGGCATGACGAATGCGGCGGTGGTGAGCATTGCGGCTGCGAATAGGCTAAGGTTCTTCATCATTCCCCCGTCGATTATCTAGCGATCCGTTCAAAAGAGCCGAGACGGTAACATGTAGGCGGTGACGCTGATATTGACCTAAAGGTCAACTGGCAGGAAGAAAATATACGACTTCAGATGGTCGATCCGTCCAGCCCGCACGACAGAGGTTACGCGAGACTACGACCACCAAATCCATCAAGGGTTTTTTCGAGGGACTGCTGCACAACGTCTGCTCATGGCGCAAAGCCGTCGTCTGCCAGGTCGTTCAATAGATCCCGCTGCGCGACGGTTGCTTCCGATAGCAATCGGTCCGCTTGCCGCTGCTATAGCAACGCGGCGACGGATAGCCGCCAAGGCGCGGGGAATAATGGTGAACGACCTTGCGGCCGTTCTTCTCCGAAGCAAAACCGTCCAGTGTCGGCCGCGTGCGGTAGTTGGACGACGCCGCGATTGCCGAAGTTGCCGCCAATGACAATGCGACCGCAGCAAGCGCAAGTTTCGTGGCGCTAAAGGTTCCGACCGCGGTCAATTCGTTTAAGGCTCCCAAGCGGTATTTTAGACGAAGCGCAAATAACAACGGTAAGCGCTTGTTACAACAGCCGGAATGCCCCCGTTAAAAATAATTATTCCGTTGCCCCCGGCTTGCCCCCGAAACTCAAATAATTAACGAATATTCGCCGACGGCGCATAAGATATTGATTATAAATGGGAAAAATGGCACGCCCTAGGGGAGTCGAACCCCTCTTCCCAGAATGAAAATCTGGTGTCCTAACCGATAGACGAAGGGCGCTTCCTTCGTGGTGGCGCCCTTATAATCAGGCCCTCCGAATCCCGCAAGCGGCAAATTCGATTTTATTACAAAAAAAGCGACAGGAATTTTTCTTGCTCGCAAGATCGCGATTATCACTAATGAATCAATTGGCTACGCGCAAATTCTCGCACGTCAAGGGTATTGCTGACGTTGCGTTGCTTCGGCGCAGTGGAGGACGTCAAGGCGCCCGCGCGGTCTCGGCAGCAGATGCCCTGTCACCGCAGCCCCAGTTCCAATCCCGGTTCTTTCCGGTATCGAGGTGAACGGAGTCGGTGTGGCAGTAGGTGCCGACACCACCGCGGTCCGGCAGCGATCGGATATAGCTGGCAATGTCCAACTTGGAGATGCCGTCGACCTGAATGTCGGCTGCATCGCAGCTCTTGTGCATCGATTCTTCGGCGCCGCCGACCATGCGATTGTGTTCCGGATCGCGATAGCCCGAGGTGACGACGACCGGCTTGCCGAAATGCCCCTCGACGGCCTTGATGACGTTCATCAGGTCGGGCTTGAAGCAGCCGACCTCGACCTTGTCGTTCTGCACATGCAATCCATTCGGCGCGATGCGTGTCATGCCAGGCATCGATGCTTTCTGAAGCAGGCCGGACAGGCTGCCGAGAAGGTTTTGCTTCGGCGCGCTGTAAAGCGCGTTCATCGTCTGCCCTGGAAGCGCGCCTGTTGCCAGCGATGCCGCCTTCACGGGCGCTGTTTGAGTGATGGTGTTGTGCGACGATTGCTGCGGGAGAACGACCTGGCCGTGGGGTGTTTGTTCAGGCGGCAACTGGCTACTGTAGACGCTGGATCGGGCAGGGCTCACGCCGACCGGCGCGTAGGCATTGCCGCCGGAATCGAGTAGGGTCGAGGTCGGGTTGTTCTGCGGCATCGTGCGGACCGAGAAGATGCTCATTGCCTGCGCGTTGATTCCCGTCGATTGCATCGCCAGACCGCCGATATTGGCTGGAGCCGAGGTGGCCGAACCGGCGCTCATCGGCTGTGCGCTCGACGGTTGGTCCGAACCGGCGGCCTGTGCGCCGGAGACGTTGGATATCATGGGATCCCGATATCCTGGCTTTGCGGCCGCATTTGAGGCAGCAGCTTTTTGTCCCAAGGCAGGATCGACCGGTCCCGCCAATGGTGCCGCGTCTGCTGTCTTCTTGTCAGACACGCAGCCGCTCAGCATCAGGGTCGATGTGGCGAGCAGAAGGGCAGCCCCAATGAGCGTGCGCTTTTCAACAGCGAGCAAGCGAGCATTCTCCAAAAGTGAAGACGAGCGGCGCTGACATCACACCATTCGTCTAGAGTCGGCTGGAGATTGCCCGCAGCTCCCGCGTGCGGCAAGCGCGATCCGGGCGCAGTTTCCCGAAATCGCAAAAGCCGCAAGCCTCGCAAAAGCCTCGACCTACCAGGCGCCCGTGTTGCCCATCGATGCCCAGGGTTCGGCTGCCGGCAGGCTGCCGCCCTTCTGCAGAATCTCGATCGAGATTCCATCCGGCGAGCGCACAAAGGCCATGTGGCCGTCGCGGGGCGGACGATTGATGGCGACGCCGCTGTCCATCAGTTTCTGGCAGGTTGCGTAGATATCGTCGACCTCGTAGGCGAGGTGGCCGAAGTTGCGGCCGCCCGTGTAGTCTTCTGTATCCCAATTATAGGTGAGTTCCAGGCACGGGGCGCCCTTGGCGCCAGCGTCGCCCTTGTCGCCGGGGGCAGCGAGAAAGACAAGGGTGAAGCGGCCTTTTTCGTTCTCCGAGCGGCGGATTTCCTCCAGGCCGAACAGGGTTGTGTAAAAGCGAAGGGAGGCATCCAGATCCTTCACGCGGACCATGGTGTGGAGATAACGCATACTGTTTCCTCTCTAAATGCGGCGACATTTGTTATGTGGCGGAACGTCAGCTTCGGGCAAGACACTGGGGTATGATTGGCACTTGGAAATAATCGAAAAGTAGGGCTTGCGCTAATCCGTTACCAACATGTTAATCTTGATCTCAAGAATCAGTTAACCGTAACAGTGTGACGCGTATTGAGGGGCTGGCGAAATGGCTGACAGAATTTCATCAAAGGAATTCACCGACCTCGATCAACTCGCGGGAGAAGCGGTCGAACTCATTGAAATTACTGGTATTGTCAAGTGGTTCGACGTCGCCAAGGGGTTTGGCTTCATCGTCCCTGACAATGGCATGCAGGATGTTCTCCTCCATGTGACCTGCCTGCGCCGCGACGGTTACCAGACCATCCTGGAGGGGACACGCATCGTCGCTCTCATCCAGCGCCGGGACCGTGGCTATCAGGCGTTCAAGATACTTTCGATGGATCAGTCAACAGCGGTACATCCCTCGCAGTTGCCCCCCGTTCGCACGCATGTGCAGGTCACGGCGACGAGCGGGCTGGAACGCGCTCTGGTCAAGTGGTTCAACCGGACGAAGGGGTTCGGTTTCCTGACGCGAGGCGAGGGGACCGAGGACATCTTCGTTCACATGGAAACGCTGCGTCGATTCGGTCTGACCGAGCTGCGCCCGGGACAAGTTGTTCTGGTGCGTTACGGCGATGGCGACAAGGGCCTGATGGCGGCGGAGATCCATCCGGACGTTCCAAGCCCGGTCAGCCGTGCGCACTGATGCGCGTGTTGTTCTCCCATAAGATCATAAGCGCCCTCGCGGCGCTTTTTTTCATCGTCGCGCTTCCGGTTGCTGCGCAGCAGCCCATGAAGTTCGACCGGGAGCCGCTGATCATCCAGACCGCGACCGGCAAGAAGCTGAATTTTACGGTCGAGATCGCCGATACCAACGAGTTACGCCAGCGCGGTCTGATGTATCGGAAGGAGATGGCGGAAGACGCCGGAATGATCTTCGATTTCGGTAGTTCGCGGCGCGTGCAGATGTGGATGGAAAACACCGTTCTACCGCTCGATATGCTTTTCGTCGATTCGACGGGGACAATCCGCGGCATCAAAGAGAACGCCGTGCCCTATTCCGAGGACATCATCGATTCGGTCGTAGAGGTAAAGTACGTCATCGAGCTCAATGCCGGCGCGACAGCGAAACTCGGCATCAAACCCGGTGACAAGGTCATGAGCGCGACGACCACGAAAAAGAGATAGCCACCGTTCAGAAATGGCCGCCCGAATGAGGGGCGGTGCCATCCACTGCTGCAGGTATTCAGAATTTGACGCCGATGCCGGCGGAAACGACGCTCTGGTCGAGATCGACCTCCGTTCCCCGAATGGTTTTGCTGCCGTAGTCGTTGTAGCGATATTCTCCGCGACCAAAGACGGTGTCGGTGAACGCGTAATCCAGTCCCGCGCCGACAGTCCAGCCGTTGATTGTATCGCTGTCCTTGTCATCGCCTGCAATCTCGGTATAGGCGCGCGTTGCCGTCCAGCCTGCGGTTGCAAACAGCAAGGCGCGATCCAGCGCATAACCGACGCGGCCGACCACCGATCCCGACATATCCGTCCCAACCCTGGAGCCGGTGCCGAGGAAATCCGAATCTCTCTCGTTCCAGTCGTAGGAGAGATCACCTTCGATACCGACGACGATGCTGTCCATCTGGTAGTTGGCACCGAGGAAGCCGCCTATCTGGCCCCCATCATAGTGTGCAGAAGCGTCATATAGTCCCTGGACTTTGAAATCGGCATTGGCAAAGCCTATCCCACCGCGCAGACCGCCGTAGCCGCCCGTCCAGCTAAAAAGCGGAGCGGGGGCGGCCAGTTCCACCGGCACTTCCGTCAGGTCGGCGCCATGGGCCGGAAGAGTGAACGCGAGCGCCGTCAGCGCGGCATATGCATGCAAGGACTTCATTGGCACTCCCAATAGGGTTAATCAAATGCGATCTGATATGGTAAATATAAGGTTGCATCCTTAATAAGTTGTTTCTACTGCACCTCGTTTTTACTGGAGATATCTCAGGCGAGATTGACCGGACGACCAGATGGCAGCCGTGAACGAAAAATGACCTGTCAGGCGCTTGGGAGGCGTCTGACAGGTCGATACAGTGCGGCGAGATGAATAGCTGGCGGCGCTGCGCCTAAGCCTTCTTGAGAAACTCGGTCTTCAGCACCAAGCCCTTGACCTGTTTGGTGTTGCATTCGATCTCGCCCGGATTTCCGGTGAGC
Source organism: Rhizobium sp. P1_C7 (assembly GCF_056406295.1). NCBI lineage: Bacteria > Pseudomonadati > Pseudomonadota > Alphaproteobacteria > Hyphomicrobiales > Rhizobiaceae > Rhizobium > Rhizobium sp. P1_C7. The sequence goes on along the minus strand of NZ_JBFUAL010000023.1, from coordinate 11,965 downwards.
CGTATATTTTTCACCATGGTGCCCCGTTTGATCGTTTCGGAGGTGCCCTTGACCTTCAGATCCTTGATCAGAGTGACGGAATCGCCATCGCTCAGTTGTGCACCGTTACTGTCTTTTACGATGGTGTCGTCGGTCATTGTTTTCCTCGTTGTGGGCTTTCAGCCAGGCAGTTGGGCGGCCCTCCTAAACTTCGCGGGCCCCGGATGCGCATTCTCCGCGCCGGGCCACAGCATCAACCCGGAGTCCGTTGCAGGCAAGGCTGAAATCTAATGCACGGCCACCCGTCCAGTTTTTGAAGGTCCAGCCTACAAATTCATGATCGTGTCGATTCGGGTCGCTTTGTCACCACGGCACAAGGGGAACCCGCGATTATCGGCAGCGGCAAAACCGCTTGCGTCTCCAAAGACTGCCGATGGGTGGTCGATCATCCTCGTAATCGCTGCCTTGGTCGGGATCTCGGCTACGGTGCAATTTTTGCTCTGACGGCAGAGCACGTAGGTCGGGCAGACGCCGATGAGACTGGTTCGCCGCGCTCTCACGCGGGCGTTCTCTACGATGTTTTGTGTGGGGTTTTTCTAGCTTTTTCAACTAGATGTCGGTGGTCGGAGTGGAGAGATTCGAACTCCCGACCCTCTGGTCCCAAACCAGATGCGCTACCAGACTGCGCTACACTCCGTGGCCGATGGATGAGGGCAATACACGGTTCGTTCCTAACCCGCAATAACAAAAATCGTCTGTCCACGCTTGGCGGTCCGCTTGGTGCTTCAGGTGCCTGTCAGGAAAGGATGACATTGCCGTCATGATTAATGTCGTTGTCCTTTCTGGACGCGCTCAGCTTTCACGTGGAGAGCATATTGGAAGATATCGTCGTATCGGCTCCTCGCCGGAGCCTGCGGCCGCGCATGGGTAGTGTTACCCTGTCGGTACTAACTGCGGTTTACATCCTCGTTGTCGCGAACCAAACCTTCTGGCTCCGGGCGTACGGATATCTCTCGTTGACGCCTGCCGCTTTTGTGGCATTTGTCATCGCTATCGCTGCGATCACGATCGCTGCGATGATAACATTCTCGGCAAAATACGTCATCAAGCCTGCCTTGATCTTCTTTATAATGGCTGCGGTTGTCTCATCGTGGTTCACCGATCAGTTCGGTGTGATCATCGACAAGGAGATGATTCGTAATGCTTCGGTGACCACGCAGGCCGAGTCGGCGCATCTGATGACGCCGGCGTTCCTGCTTCATATGTTTCTGTCGGGCATATTGCCGTCGCTTTTCATCCTCTGGGTAAAGGTGGCTCATAAACCGTTGGTCAAGAAATTCGTCTGGAACACTGCCGTCGTCATTCCGTGTCTTGCAGTCTTTGTTGCTGCGGGGCTCGGCTTTTCGCAGACCTATGCGTCGGTTGGCCGACTGCATAAGGACATCATGCTGACGCTCAATCCATTCCTTCCGATCAGCAGTGCCGCTCGTTTTGTCTTTGCGTCCGAGGAAGATCGCAACATCGTCCGCCGGCCACTAGGTACCGATGCCCACCAGCGCTCTGCAAGCGCGAACGGCAAGCCGCGGGTGACTGTCATCGTTGCCGGTGAGACCGGCCGCGCGCAGAACTTTTCCCTCGGCGGCTATCCACGCGAGACCAACCCGGAAATGAAGGCGAGGGGCGTCGTCTATTTCTCGAATGCGACGAGTTGCGGCACCGCGACCGCCGTATCGCTGCCGTGCATGTATTCCGTCTATCCCAGGCGCGAATACACCCATCGCAAGGGTCTGGAGACAGACAATCTCACGGATATTCTGGGTCATGCCAAGGTGCAGATCGAGTGGTGGGACAACGACACCGGCAGCTACGGTGTTGCCAACCGCATTCCCTATCGCTTCCTGCCCGATGCCGCCGATCCCCGCTTCTGCACCGACGGCGAGTGCCTGGATACTGTACTGCTCGACAAACTCGATGACTGGCTTTCGAACGTGAAGAGCGACAGCGTGCTTGTTCTGCATCAGCTCGGGAGCCATGGACCGGCATACTACCGGCGCTATCCCGATGACTACCGTCGCTTTACGCCGGATTGCCGGACAGCCGAATTCGGAGCCTGCGAGCCGGAGGAGATCGTCAATGCCTACGACAATACAATCCTCTTTACCGATCACGTCGTTGCAAAGGTCATCGACACGCTAAAGCAGCACGAAGGTGCGATTTCCGCAAGCATGCTCTACATATCGGATCACGGCGAATCGCTTGGCGAGAACGGCCTCTATCTTCACGGGGCGCCCTATATCATCGCCCCTGCCGAGCAGACGCGCATTCCGATTATCGCCTGGATTTCTCCCGATTTCAGCGCTGCCTCGGGCATCGACACGGCCTGCCTTGCCGCCAATGCCGCGGAGCCCGCCTCGCACGACAACTTCTTCCACAGCGTTCTCGGGCTGATGGACATCGCGACATCGGTCTACGATCCGAAACTCGATCTCTTCGCGCGGTGCCGGAAGCCAGGAGACACGGTCGCTCAGGCGACGCCGAGGGGCTGAAGCAAGCAGCATGACGGCCTCGGCTTTTTTCTTGAAAAGAAAGGGATTCGAGGCTAAGCAAAATTCATCTCCTGGTGCGAACATGCGCTGGAGACGCCCCCTGAGACGGGGCAAGATGAAATTGAATGCGAAAGCCCTAATTCGGAGGCGTTGCAGCAATGTCTGCCAAGATCTACCGTCCAGCCAAGACCGCCATGCAGTCCGGCAAGGCAAAGACCCATGTTTGGGTGCTCGAGTTCGATCAGGAGACGCCTCGTACGATCGATCCGATCATGGGCTACACCTCATCGTCGGACATGCGTCAGCAGGTGAAGCTGGCCTTCGAAACGCAGGAGCTCGCCGAAGCCTATGCCAAGCGCAACGGCGTCGAATACCGCGTGATCGCGCCGAAGGATCCGCAGCGACAGACGGTGGCCTATCCCGATAATTTCCGCTATACGCGGACCCAGCCTTGGACGCACTGATCCGCGTTCAGGCGAGATAGCTTATCCGATGTGCAAATTCGCATCGGTTATGCGGCCCCTTAGCTCAGCTGGATAGAGCACCTGCCTTCTAAGCAGGTTGTCGCAGGTTCGATTCCTGCAGGGGTCGCCAACAATTTCAAGCACTTATGTGGTGTTTTCGTCGCTGCTTTTGACTCCGCTTACAGCTTTTTTCTTGGCCGTTTACAAATCCATTCCCTCAGTGTTCTTTTCCATCCGCAGAATGACCGCATCCCAGGGGATCAGTGAGACAACATGCTCGATCTCCCATTTGTCACTAGGTCGGATCTCGCGGCCGGTTAGGTAGCACTTGTTCCCGTGGCGCTCGAAGACGCGAATGCGCACTCTGTCCGGTACTTTGGACTTGTCGGTGCGGCCGATCCATTCGATGACAGAGCGGCTCATGGCTCCCCTCCCAACTCCTCGACCGTGCATTCCAGCACATGGGCGTGGTGGTGCTCAAGGACCGTTCCAGCTTTCCCGGCGTGTTGGCAACTGCACGCATTGAAGCGCTGATCGCCCGAGCCTTCTTGATCCCGTCGTCGCTCAGCTTCTTGAACTCGTCCGCCGCGTACTGCTTCTCGATCGCGGCAAGCGATGCCGGCGGTGTGTGGGTATCAGCAGCCATCGGCAGCACATCGCGCGAGCACTGGATCAGAATTTCGCGCTCGGTGAGTGAGGAGGGATCAGAGGGGGACGGCTCTGATCCCTCGACAGACGAAGCAGCAGATGGCCGCGCCTCGTCTACGTCCGGCGGGAGAGATACGCCGGATTCGGCTGTCTCATGTTCGTTGATCTTGCTACTGTACGGATCAATCGTTCCTTCGTCTACGACTTGAGCGGTTTCCTTGCGGAGCGTGGCGACGTCTACGCCGGTCACATGGCTGACGAGCTCGGTCATCTGTTCGAGCGCTTCCTGGAGTTCAGGATCTCTGCCAGGGTTTTCGATAGGACATGAAGTGGCCGCCGACCGTCTCGGACAGATTGACAATGCCGAGTGCGAGCTTGATTGCCTCGTGCGCTTGATCCTGGTTCTTCCAAGGCGTGTCGCAGTTCTTCAGGACTAGACCGATGATCGCGAACCACTTGCGGACAAGCAGGCGGTCTTTCTGTTCGGTGTACCGCGGCGATAGCTGTCGAGGCGCTCGGCTTCGAATGGGCCGACCGCCAGATCCGCAACATCCCTTAGTGCACCATCGCCGCCACCTCTTGGCGTCCTGTCTATTTCGGCAAGGGCATCAAGCCACCTGAAGGCAACGACTGGAAAGACCTAGCCATCGAGTACGCCCAACGCGAGAACATCGTTCTTCCGAACACCAAGGCGGAGCACAGGGATGCGGCCGAGGCGATCGGCGCTGCTGGCACAACTGCGCAATCCCCGAAATGAAATGGATGCAGCAACGGTTCATCGACCCGCGCACTGGCGCCAATGAGCAAAAGAGGAGCGCGGCGGGACCTCAGTCCAGTATCGGAATTTCGGCTTCTATTGCCGCCTCAACGAAGGCTTGTCGCGCTTCGTCTGGTGTGCGCTTACCGGTCAAAACGCTGGCGCACACGAGGCAAGCGCGTTTGAGAGCCGGTCCCTCGTTTTGTGGCCACTCTTCGACCAGCGCCAATGTGGCGGCATGAGTGTTGTGAATTACAACCCACTCTCTAGGTTCTCCCAAGGCGATAGTTACGGGCTTTCCCCAAATTCTCTGCATACCGATAATCTTTCAGCCCCAAACTCGCCTACACGACGGTCAGTCTATTCCAAGCGGAACAGCAAATATGACAGGTTCTCGGCGTGGGTGCGTTGGACCAAAGTCCTAGACAAGTGGAAATCCCGCTCGATTGCTGAATCGGACATTTCCGGCAGCTTCGTTGCGGCGGAGCGGTCACACGAGGCTCTTCAAGTGGCCATGGGGCGATCTGCAGCTTCACTCCTACGATTGCATCATCTCCGACTTCGCGTGGAGCTTCTCGCTGTTCTCTAGCAAGGGCGAGGGCAAGTCGGCTCAGGCTCGCTACTCGGTGATGTCGCTCGACGAGATCAAGGCGTTCCCGGTTCTAGATCTCTGCAAGGAGCACTGCATCCACTGGATGTGGGCGACGAACCCAATGCTGGCGCAGGGCAGTGGCTGAAGACAACCGTTCACGGGAAGATTGCCTTCCGGACTGGCTATGTCCTTCGTTCGAGCAATGAGCCTTTGTTGATCGGACGCACCGCAAGCCGAAGACCTCAAAGTCTGTCCGATCCGGGTTCGCCGGTCTCGCTCTCGAGCATTCCCGGTAGCCAGAGGAAGCATACACGCAGCGGAGAAGCTCATGCCGAAGGCGCGCCGCCTCGAACGTCTCCCACACCAATCGCCCAGGCTGGGACCACTTCGGAAACGAAGCCGGGAAATTCGGAGAAGCCGCTTGAACAACCACCGTGAACAATCCCGCGGCCATGGAGCCAGAGCAGGGCACCGAGGACTACGGGATCTGGGAAGCGGCGATGAACGAGGTGACAGGCAAGGCCGAGCATATCCTCGCCCTATCCCGCGAGAACGAATTCCCGCGCCGTCGAGCGGTCCGCTTGACCGGCGCGACGACCGGCTACGGACCTGATTTCAAGCAGCAATTCGACGTGAGAGGATTCCTCTGGCGGCGTTTTTACTTCAACACATGGGCTTCTGCGGCCGCAGCTATAAAGGCCTCTCGTGCATTTTCGATATGCGCCATATGGTTCATCGCCTCAACGCAACGCCGTTTAGCGGCGTCAAGGTGAGGGCCGTCATGCAATGGCCACCTGTGCTCCAGATAGTCTATGGCCTCTGCGGGGCCGTGAATGAACTCAGATGGGCGTTTGCCGATGCGTATGGCCACAGGTGCAGCCCATCGGACCTCGGCGGTGCTGTTTGTGTGCATGGCACACCTCCATGTTTGCAACGAGCCGTTCTTAGAGATGTAAGATGTGAGCCTCCTTGTTCAACACCTCGATTGTCGATTGAGGTGACGGCAATGAGGCACATTTCTTTCAATTAAGCTTCTCGGTGCAGCTCCACACGATCGCTACGCATTCTCGTCGCCTGCGAGTTCTCCGGCACGGTCCGCAACGCCTCCCTCGAGCGCGGCCATGATACCTGGTCCTGCGATCTCCTCCCGACCGAAGACGGCAGTAACCGCCATATCCGTGGCGATGCACGCGACTACCAATGACGGCTGGGACATGCTCATGGTCGCGCACCCACCATGCAGCAGGCTCTGCAACAGCGGCGTCCGCTGGCTGTCGGTCCCGCCGCCCGGCCGCTCGATCGAGGAGATGTGGGCAGAGCTACACGAAAGCGCCGAGCTCTTCTCCACTTTTTGGAACGCTCCGATCGATCGCGTCTGCATCGAGAATTCCGTCATGCACACGCACGCCAAGGAGCGGATCCAGAACTATGAGGAGTTCGGGCAGAGCGTCCAGCCTTGGCAGTTCGGTCATCCTGAAGTGAAGCGCACCTGCCTGTGGCTCCGAAACCTGCCATCGCTGCAGCCGACCAACGTAATCAATGGCCGACAGGCTTGCGTTCACCGGATGCCACCCGGGCCAGAGATGTGCTTCGCGGCCCTCGCATCAGTGGTTCATTCCGTGATATCTGGCAGAAGACAGGGCGGTTCGTACGACCGCAGAGCGCATGCTTCAAAATGAATTTCAAAGCATTTCGAGCGTGCTGATTAAATTTCCTCAATCGTTACAATAGCCTGACTGGAGTAGGGTGTCGCCAATTATGCCGAATTCAGCTACTGATTTGGATAAGGTTAGAACACCTGCAGCCAAGCACGACATGCACTGGCTGGAGGCGGACGCCAAGCCCTTCCATGACCCCGATAGCCCGGACCTCGAGGCGTTGATCAAGCGTCTTGAAAAGGGCAATAGGAGGCGTCGAGGAAGGCAGGCGGAAGAAGGCTTGAGGCTCTCCCCACATCCTGATCGGAAGGGAAGCCAAAGGTTGTTGCCTCCGGGGAGCCTTTTGACTTCCCTTCCTGTGGCATCGAAATTCGTCCTATCAGGTCGGTCCCCGTTACGCCTTAAGTAAGCCGCACCGTTCGGATGCCATGATAGGCACATTAACGAATTCAGAAATAAATGCCACTATGTCCGCCAAAGGCGGAGGCTGCGACGGCATGAAACACTTTGCTCGCCTTCTCGATAGAAATGCAATCCTGGTCTGCTTGCTCGCCGGCTTGTTGGCAGGTGCGCTTGGCGTTGCCGGACCGGCATGTGCTCCATATCGCGGGACCGCTGCTGCGCGACCATCGTGAATTGGTCATCACGGTGAACATCGTTGCCGCCGATTTGAGCGATCCAAACTTCTGCGCAGTTCTTGAGCAGACGTTCGATGCTTCGGGTATCGCCAGGGAACAGATTGGCCTCGAACTGACCGAGCGGCCCGGCCTGATATCGCTGTCTCTGCGATTGCCAGGCTGCGCGCATTGTGCCATCCGGTGTATCTCGATGATTTTGGCACGGGCTACTCGAGTCGGGCGTATCTCCAAGACTTGACAAGCTGCACAGGGCGTTCACTAACAGCGTTGGTACGGGTTCCGTAACGGTGTCGATTGTGCCACAGATTTTGGAAATGGCGACCGCACTCGGCCTTCGGGTTGTCGTCGAGAGTATCGAGACCGATACCCAATATTCCTATTTCGCTTCCGCGCCTAACCACTGCCATGGACAGGGCTGGGTAATTTCCCGGCCGCTCTCATATGACAGGCTCGTCTCTTTCAAAGCTGAGCATTAGTCGCCCACAAGGTCGACAGGCTGGCCTGCCATTTCAATTCGGGGCAACGCCTCGAGATTGACCTAGTAGAAGTTGTTGTTGCCGCCGCGAACTGGGCCTATCCCTGCTGGGGTTGCGTAGGTTGTGTTGCCTGCAGCACCGGTGGTTGCGCACCCCGAAAGGGTCAACAGCGCTATAGCGATGGCGGCCAAAAGATATTTCTGAGGCATGGCATTGTCCTATCATTGGCGGGCCAGAGCCCGAATACTCGTTTAAATCCTACGCAATGGCAAGCTGATGTGTGTAACCAGATCGAGGCGTTGCCTCACCGAGAAGGCTGGATGACTTCGTCCTTCAAGTGCGCGACAGGATGGTCCCCGCGGGAGGAGCTCGATCGCAACTTCGTCAAGAGCGGTGGCGACAGAACCCACAAGATCGGCTCGACCGCATCGAAAAGGACCGCTCTGGTCAGTAGTAAACCACAATCACGCCTGCGATTGCGAATATCATAACCGAAAGACCAATCGATAAGACGACCATTGTTTCCTCCTCCGTACTCCCTTAGCGTTGTTTTTACGATCTGAATGCCAGCTAGTATGGCGTAAACGGACAACGACGGCAGGGGTTCCGAGGAGCGGGCATGGGTCGATCCTCCTTGACTAGAGTTCATTAGGGCTCTCTAATGAGATTGCAACAAAACTCAGCTGCGGAACATGCGAGTACGGCATCAGCGAAACGGAACTGAATTGCCCTGTACGTTTCCGTCGGAAGGAGGAAGCCTCATGACATCTCACATACCCGAATCCGAAAAGACGTCGGAAAGCGACTCTCAGCCGCGCCAAGCCCCGCCGGCTACGATGTATCTCCCCCCGTTGACGAATGAACAGAGACGTCTCCTGGAAGCCTACCGACTAGGACGACTGGACGAGTGGAGGTTTCAAGAGTGCCTAGCTGACGACCCTATCTTGTCGGACTACGTTCACAAGGTATGCCGCCCGACCGACCCCTCGGCTAGAACACACTGAACGCTAATGTCCAAAGAAAGCCCCGCAGTGTTGGCGGGTCAGTTGGCATGCGGCATGCGCTCAAAAAGCGCTTATGCCGCAGCCTTGGTTCCTGGTTTTTGAATGAGGCCACGCGCTGCAGCCACCAGTGCGCGCAGCTGTTTTTCATCTCTGACGCAATGTTGAGAGAGCTCGATGATGATCGCCGCGACACGGTTGGGTTCCTCCAACGCCAACACGACGTCATTCTCCCGACAATAGGCTTCAAGGACCCGCTGACATTTCGCCAAGTCATCTAGTCATCTGATGTCGGCGGCTCGTCGTGCCGATGAAATCGCCCCGGTCATTTTTGCTCAACCTCCTCTAGCGAGTGTGGGAACGCTAGTTATTTTGGATTTTGCAGTGGTGGAATCAGAGGACGATCCGTCGTCATTCCTTGGCTCAGATTTGGCAGCAGAGGCCTGAGCTGCCAAACGCTCGGTCGCTGAAGGGTGGCGGACCGAAGTCCTAACATCCGCTGGCAAGCAGGCTCTTCTTGATCGGGAGGAGGCTATTTTCTTCGAAGATGGTGGATCGCATCGGCAACATGCTGCGGGTTGCAATGGAGTGAATAGGAGTTTCCAATCGACACGATCCAAAAATATAACTTCTTTGGGCGTTGTTAGTTCCGTAGGCAGTGGACTCGAATAATTAGCAAAAACTAATATCCGTGACTTGACTGGTGAGAATGAGTCCTCATCTGATTCGGGCTGGAGGATTCCGATGTCCGTAAACATATCAATCCGGGAAGTTTTGGTTGCGGTTGAACGACGAAGAGGTATCACCCTGCGTAGGCATTCCACGCTTGAAGACCTTTTGACAAGCCTGCTTTACCGCTGGCCAGAAGACGACCGCGGCAAGGAATGGCTGGTTGGACAAAAGATGTGCCTTGAGGCAATGGAAGGCGTCCGCGATCCACAACAGGCGAGGGCAGCCTTTGTCGCTGCAGCCAAGGCAGCAGAAATGCTCATGGTTAGGGAAGAGTATGTTCAGGAGCGGAAAGAACGCCGTCCACGGGGTCAATTGCCTGCGCATTAGCGAACAGCGATGGTAGTTCTCCCAGCACCACCAGCGCGTTTCGACGCTGGCCGCCGACGAAAAGCCGAACCAGCCCCACTTGGAGCAGGCCTCGATTGACCAGTAGTGGACCACAGGGCCGGCCCATCCTCCGGGTGGAGGTTTCTATCCCTCTAATCCCGCGAGCGTCAGCCTCCATCTCGGATACGAGCACTCTATGTAAGCGCTCGGCGGGATTGGCAGTCCGATGCCTGCCGCCCGAAAGGGATGACCTGGTCTATGTTGGATCGGTCGGAACCGGCTTCAACAAGCGCGACGCGCTCCAGCTCCGGAACTCTCTCGATCGCCTGAAGCGGAAGACGCCGCGTATGCGACGTCCACGCCCCATAGATTTTTCGGTTGCAGCGATCTGAGGTTGATCTACGGGCCGTCAAATGAGCTCACCGAAGAGTATCTGACGAGCTCATTGTGCGGCCTTGATGCGGGCGGCATAGGCCCAAGGCATCAGGGCATCGATGTCTTTGACGAGGTGGCCGTTTGCGAGACGGGTGAAGAGGTCGCACAGATAGGCGTAAGGTTCAACGCCGTTCATTTTACAAGTGCCTATCAGGCTGGCAAACCGGGCCCAGTTGCGGCCTCCTTCATCGTGGCCCGCAAAGAGCGCATTGCGGCGGTTCATAGCCGGGCGACGGATGGCGTTCTCCACCAGGTTGGAATCGATATCGACGCAGCCGTCATCAAGGAACAGCCGAAAGCCATCCTGTCGTTTCAGCATATAGGCCAGGGCAATGCCGAGATCGGACTTGCGTGAGACACGCGCAGCCTGGGCCGCGAGCCAGGTGAAGAACTCGTCCACCAGCGGAAGGGACAGGTCCTGTCGAACTGCCCGGCGATGTTCGGGATCTGAGCCTCGGATACTGTCCTCGATCTTGTAGAGCGCGGCGATGCGCACCAGCGCCTCGTCGACGATGGGCGAGCCGCTCTTCGGCGCGGCCTTGATCAGCTTTCTGCGCCCATGTCCCCAACAGAAAGCCAGCTTCAAGGGATCGCCACCGTTACGATCCGACGTGGCGAGGTGAGAGTAACCACCGTAGGCATCGACCTGGATCGTACCGTTGAAGACATCGAGGATTTCAGCGGCATATTCGCCTTTACGCCCGGGCCGATAATGGAACACCACGCCTGACGGAGCAGAGCCATTCCAGCCGCGGTCGTCGCGCAACACGGCCCAGAGATAACCGGTCTTCGTCTTGCCTCGCCCCGGATCCAGTATCGGAGCTGTTGTCTCGTCGACATAGAGCCGCGTGCTTTCCAAAAGCAGCCGCTTGGCCATATGGTCCACCACCGGTGCAATCGCAGCACCCGTGCGCCCCATCCAGTCGGCAAGGACCGTGCGGTCGATCGGCACCCCGTGTCGCGCCATGACCTCGGCCTGGCGGTTGAGCGGCATATGTTCGGAATGCTTGGAGACGGCAATCTCAGCCAGAAGGGCTTCGGTCGGCCAGCTTCCTTCCAAAAGATGCGCCGGCGCTCTGGCCTGGACGACGCCCGTTCGACCCTTGGGGCAGGCGTATTTCGGGCGGATCGTGACGATCACCTCGTAGCGCGCCGGGACCCGGTCGAGCCGTTCCGTCCGGTCCTCGCCGATCCGGACCATGTTGCCGCAACCGCAGGGACAAGCGATGCTCTCGGGCTCGATCACGCGCTCGACCCGCGGCAGGTGTTCGGGCAGTGCACGGGCCTTCCGCTCCTTGTGAGGAGCGGCATTTTCCGGATCGGATGTGCTGGCTTCGATCTTTTTCTCGACGGCGGCGATCCGCGCCTGTGTTTCGGCGATCGCCGTTTCAAGGTCTTCCAGCGCCAGTTCCATCTGCGCCGGATCTAGCTTTTCCGATTTCGGCCCGAACTTCGTGCGCCTGTAGTCGTGAACCTGCCCCTCAAGCTTCTCGATCAGTTCCTTCAACTCGGAGATGAACGCGTCCTTTTCGGCCACCACAGCCTGCTCATGCTGACGTGCGGCACGCTCGACCGACAGCTCGAACTGCATCGCCGCAAAGGCTTTGACAACCTCTGGCGGAAGGTCCGGAAACAGGCTGAGATCAAGGGGCGATGACATGCGCCGTTATAGCAAGGCAGCACGAAAAAGCCAAACAAAACAATGCAAAGAC
>NZ_JBFUAL010000022.1:0-113668 GCF_056406295.1 Rhizobium sp. P1_C7 | reverse complement strand
CGGTCGTAGTGATCGGGCGCAAGGCGCTCCGCCATCGGCTCGATACTCTTGCGATCACCTGGTCCGATCAGGCCCGAAATATATACCGGGCACATCTGCCGCCGCTTCTTGTGACCAAGCTTCTCAACGAACGGCTTCAGCCAATCCGTCAGTGCAATATCCTGCTCCACCATCCACCGCACCCCTTTTGAGGTGCCAAAGATGGCCGATTATCGTTAACCGTCGGTTAATCTGCCAAAGTAGTGCTAGTTCGTGGACAAACAAGCTGCCCACTACGCCCGCGAGGGGACGCTGCTCATACTGGCTTTTTTCGGCGGCAGTCTGGGTGCGGCCAGCGCCCAACGCATGCTTCGCCACAAAACGCAAAAAGAGCCCTTTCGATCGCTTCTGAAGGGGATCGTCGTCTTTCACGTCCTGCTGGTTGCGCCGCTCACTATCGGATTTCGCTGCGCGACGCTCGGCTTTGTCTAGAAAGCACCGTAAATTCCGTCTCCCTCGGTTTCCATAGGCTTGGATAAGCCCACCGAAGGCACGTCACGATCGAGCTTGGGATTGTAGGCGATTGAAAGCCAGTGGATGGAATAGCCGTGTTTCTGGAAGAAGCCGATCGCTTCGGTGTTGCCCGAGTGCGTCTGCATCATCGCCTTGTCGAAACCATGTTCGGCGATATCCCTTTCAATCTCCCTGAGAAGAGCGGAACCGAGACCATGCCTGGTGAAAACGGGATCGATCCAGAAATCGGTAATGGTTTCGTCCAATGCCTCCCGGGCGGCCCAGCCCGCGACATGCCCGTTCCATTCGGCGACCGTAATCGTCAGCCACCGGCTGGCGACGAAATTGAAGAACGCACCGCGAGCGGCATCCTCCATGGCATCGGATTCGCCAATCGACGTCATCGCTCTTTGCCAGGCCCGCAGCCCGATCTCGCTCAAGAGTTCAGCTTCCCCTTCGCGGGCATTGCGAATGTGGATCAATGAGACCTCCGCGCTACCCAGAAATTAAACCACCGAATCGGCCCATTATCAAAGCATCGCGAGCAACAATCGCGCCTTTTCCCGCCTACGTTCCTGGGCGCAAAGCTTGACGGGCATTCTGGCGGCACTATCAAACCCGGATGTTGAGCTCGTTATCAGAGACCCGGTAAAGGCCCTGCCCGCAAGTTCGCTTGCGCGCACGGCCCTCGACGGCTGGGTCTATCCTGGCGTCGACCTGGATCTCTTCCGCAGGCTCAAACGCCTGAAGGCGATCAAGTCGCAGACCGGACAACCCTATTGCATCACCGATCTGGGAAGCCGACTGGTCAGAGGTTAGCTCGACAACCGCTAAAATGGAAACGGCGCCTCATAGGCGCCGTTTTCGCATCGGGCAATTGAAACTTACCACCATTTCGCGGGCGTAAATCTTCCCGCAGCCTGTTCGATGACGTGTGCCGTCTTGAACAGCGTCTCTTCGTCGAACGGCTTGCCGATCAGCTGCAGGCCGAGCGGCAGGCCCTTATGGTCGAGACCGGCGGGGACGGCGATGCCGGGAAGGCCGGCCATGTTGACGGTCACGGTAAAGATGTCGTTGAGGTACATCTTGACCGGATCGGATGCGAGATCCTCGTCTGCGATGCCGAAGGCGGAGGACGGGGTGGCCGGCGTCAGGATCGCGTCGACACCGGCGCGGAAGGTGAGATCGAAGTCGCGCTTGATGAGCGTGCGGACTTTCTGCGCCTGGATGTAGTAGGCGTCGTAGTAACCGGCCGACAGCACGTAAGTGCCGATCATGATGCGGCGCTTGACTTCCTTGCCGAAACCGGCTGCGCGGGTCTTCTCGTACATGTCGGCGATGTCCCTGCCGTCGACGCGCAGACCAAAGCGCACGCCGTCATAGCGGGCGAGGTTCGACGAGGCTTCGGCGGGCGCCACGATATAGTAGGCGGGCAGAGCATACTTGGTATGCGGCAGCGAAATGTTGACGATTTCGGCACCGGCATCCTTGAGCCAGGCGATGCCCTGCTGCCAGAGTGTTTCGATCTCCTCGGGCATACCGTCGACGCGATATTCGTTCGGGATGCCGATCTTCATCCCCTTCAACGACTGGCCGAGAACAGCCTCATAGTCGGGAACCGGGAGATCGACGGACGTGGTATCCTTGGCGTCGACGCTTGCCATGGATTTCAGCAGGATCGCGGCATCGCGGACATCGCGGGCGATCGGACCTGCCTGGTCGAGAGAGGATGCAAAAGCAACCGTGCCCCAGCGCGAGCAGCGGCCGTAGGTCGGCTTGATGCCGACGGTGCCGGTAAAGGCTGCGGGCTGGCGGATCGAGCCTCCGGTGTCGGTGGCGGTGGCGCCGGCGCAGAGGTGGGCTGCAACTGCAGCCGCCGATCCGCCGGACGAACCGCCGGGAACGAGCTGCTGGTTTGAACCGGCTGCGCGCCAAGGATTGATGACGGAACCGTAGTACGAGGTTTCATTGGAAGAGCCCATGGCGAACTCGTCCATGTTCAGCTTGCCGAGCATCACCGCGCCGTCGTCCCAGAGGTTCTGGGTGACGGTCGATTCGTAATGCGGTTTGAAGCCGTCGAGGATATGGCTGCAGGCTTGGGTGTGGATGCCTTCGGTGGCGAACAGGTCCTTGATGCCGAGCGGAATCCCTTCAAGCGCACCTGCCTTTCCGCTGGCAAGACGCGCGTCGGACGCTTCGGCCATCTGCAGCGCCTTCTCAGGCGTGACCTTCACATATGCATTGAGCTTCTCGTTTGCTGCCTCGATTGCCGAGATATAGGCCTCGGCCAATTCGGTCGCTTTGATGTCCTTGGCACGCAACTTCGTGCGGGCTTCGGCAATGGTCAGGCTGGTGAGTTCGCTCATGATACTTCGCTTCAAATCTGAAATGGCAACGATGTCGGAAACAGGCAGCAGGGCGCCCTTATTCGACGACTTTGGGTACCAGGAAGAAATTCTGATCGGTGACGGGTGCATTGGAAACGATATCCGCGGCCTTGCTGCCGTCCGTCACCTGGTCCGTGCGCTTCTTCATTGCCATCGGGGTGACCGAGGTCATTGCCTCGACGCCATCGACGTTTACTTCGGAAAGCTGCTCGACGAAACCGAGGATGCCATTCAACTCGCCAACCATGCGGTTTGCCTCTTCTTCCGTGACGGCGATACGAGCAAGGCGCGCAACGCGCTTAACGGTGGCAAAGTCGACGGACATGACATTCTCCGGATGGGATTTTTCCTACCCGCTATAAAGGCCATGCCCGCCGTGTGCAACGGGCATGGCCTCTTGATTGCGTAGAATTCCGCGCCTGAAATCGACGCTATTCAAGCCCCGCGCATCAAAGAGAAAGGCTCTCGGCGGGCTTGATCGCCTTAACAGCCGACTTCGATCCTTCCATGCCGGAGACGAACTTTTCCGGCGTCTGGTCGATGATCGGAAACGTACCGTAGTGGCAGGGGATCGCGGTCTTGAAGTTGAAGTAGCGCTGGCACGCGAGCGCCGCGACCGCACCGCCCATGGTGAAGCGGTCACCGATCGGCACTAGGCCGATATCAGGCTGGTGCAGTTCGTTGATCAAGGCCATGTCAGAGAAGATGTCGGTGTCGCCCATCGCAAGGATAGATGCTTCGTCTTCGAAGTGCAGCATCAGGCCGTTCGCGTTGCCAAGCGCGTGGGACACGCCGTCCTCGGTGATCTGCGCGGAGGAGTGCAGCGCGTTGGTGAAGGTCGCCGAGAAGCTGCCGAGCGAGACTGTGCCGCCGGTGTTGCCCATCTCGATCTTCGTGAGGCCCTTGGAGCCAAGCCAGGCGGCGAGATCGGCGTTGGCAAGAACCACAGCACCGGTCTCCTTGGCGAGCGCAACCGTATCGCCGACGTGATCGCCGTGACCGTGGGTCAGAAGGATGTGGGTTACGCCTGCTGCGGCGTCCTTCAAATTCTGGCCGGCGAAAGACGCGTTATGCGTCAAAAATGGATCGAGGAGAATCGTCGCCTTTCCGGTCTCGATGCGGAAGGCCGAGTGACCTAGCCAAGTGATCTTCATGAAATCGGTCCTTTTATTCTGGATGCAAAAGCGTTCTGCGATCGTTATGGACATATCCGATGCGGCGGCAAAGAAAAGCGGCGGCGGCTTCAATTTGTTTTGACGGGATGGACGACGATGACGGTGCTCACCATAGAGGAACTTGCGGAAGCGCTTCAGCCGGGACAGGCCATCGCCGGCCTCGATCTGGGCACGAAGACGATCGGGCTCTCGATGTCGGATCTTGGGCGGCGCTTTTCCACCCCGAGACCGGTGATCAAGCGCGAGAAATTCACGATCGACGCCGAGACGCTGCTGGCGTTCGCTGCCAAGGAGAAGGTCGCGGGTTTCGTCATCGGTCTGCCTATGAACATGGACGGCTCTGCGGGACCGCGCGTACAGGCAACACGCGCCTTCGTGCGCAACATGGAGCAGAAAACGACCCTGCCTTTTGTCTATTGGGACGAGCGGCTGTCGACGGTCGCCGCAGAGCGGGCATTGCTCGAGATGGACGTTTCACGCGCCAAACGCGCCGAGCGCATCGATTCGGCGGCCGCCAGCTTTATCCTTCAGGGAGCTCTCGACAGGCTGTCCTTGCTGGCAAGGGCGGGTTCGGACGATTTCGACGCCTGACGCGCCTGCCACCAGGCGCTGATCGACTTGCGTTTGCGGAAGGCAAGAATGGCGAAGACAACGAGGCTGTCGACGGCGATTGCGCGGGCGACCAGCGGCGGAATGGTCTCCGGCGGAATGCCGAGAACGTTGCCATAGATCTGGAACGTCAGGTCATGCACCTGACGGCTGAACATGTAGATGCCGAAGCTTAAGTCGTAGTAGGAAAGCCAGTACCATCCCGCGAGGAAGAGGATCGGACCAGCCCAGAATATCAGGAACCACTTCATGCGGTTGCCTCTCCATGTCTCCGGCTGGATAGACGCTCATGCGAAACCAGCCATGTGGACAACACCATCAAACTGAGGACCGTCGCCGGAACTGCAATATCCAATGCCAGCACGGCGAAAAAGATCATCGCGCCGATGAGTAACGCCGTTCTTGCGATCTTGGTTCCCATGGCTCCGGACTCTCACTCTGAACTGTCCCGTAGCCTGTCTCCTTAAGGCCAACCGCGCAACGTAAACCATTTGTTAAGGTTAACGAGATCGCCGACGCTGTGGAAAGGTTGGTCCATCCTCAGCCGTAAACCCCGCGAACGACGCGTTTCAGCGCAGTCGCGGCCTTATCCCAGTCCTTGGCTGTCTTCAACGCGAGGCCCGCGCATTGGCCGCCGGCGGACGCGGACAGAACGAGATGCTGGATTGCCGCGATCAGAATCGCGTTGACTGCAACGACATCGACGCCCTTCGGCGGTGTGAGCGATCCGCGCATGCGCTCCAGCCAGTTTGCCAGCGCCTTCGACCGGGCCTCGGAGAGCCGCCTCACCTGCTCGGTGTTTTCGGACACTTCCCAGGCCACGATACGGCGGACGAGCGGATCGTCGCGCAGGGCTTGGAGGAAGAGAAGCGCCAGGCGCTCCATCAGATCGCCATAGGTCAAGAGGAACATGCCGCCGGTATCTTCCGGAATACGATCCTTGACCCAGGTACCGAGGTCGGCGCCGATCGCTTCGACCAGCCCGTCAAGGCCGCCGTAATAGCGGTAGATCAGCTGCTTGTCGTAGCCGGCGCGGCGGGCGACCGCATTGATACCGAAATTCTGGAAACCCTCCTGAGCCAGCAGAGACTTAGCGGCTTTGAGTATCGCCTTCTCGGTCGCGCCGCGATCGCGGATGTGCTTTTCGGGCTCGCTGCGATTGTCGCCGGCGATCGGCGGCAGAACCAAGGTGTCACTCAGCATGTTCGAACAAATTCCATCTTGTCACTGCAAGGTGAGTAACAAGGGCATTCCACCCCGGCAACGGACAAACTCTTGAAAGACTGTGGACAATGGCATGGTCAGCCGCACATTGCGAAAAAATGCGGCGCAATGGTCACGGCTGGGATCGTGGATGAGATCGCGGCGGCCGCCGACGCCGGCCGAATGGGTGCTCAACCATCTCCCCCGCAAGGAGGACATGTTCTTCGATCGTGAAGAGGAGGGTCGGGAGATCTTGCTCGACGCCCTGCGACACCACGATCGCGGCGTCGCGCCGATTGAGGCATTGCGCCTACTCGCCCATCGGCTGGTGGCGGAACAACGACCCTACGTCGAATTTTCGAACAGGAGCCAGGGCTTCACAAAGACAATCGAGAGCAGCGAAACCCTCAAGGCGCGCGCCAGGGCGATACGTGACGAGCTCGCACAAGCCGTAACGGCAGTGCTAACCGAAGGCGCCGGGCGAGGCTCCGGCGATGCCGACGCCCGTCTGGCGGCAGATTTGCTGCAGGCGACGTGGACCGTGGCCTTCATCGAGCCTCACCTTTCGGCAGAAGCGGGATACAGACGAAGCGAAGACCACCTTTCTCGCCATTGTCGACAAGGGGACCGCCGGAGTGAAGGCTGCAATGGCGGGAACGCCTTACGCCTGAGCGGTCAAGGCCAATGTCTCCGCAAGGAGACATCTAGAGCGTTTGGCCAAACCAGATCGAGCCGTCGGCCGGATCGACGATCGGCGGCGCGAGCCTGTGGAAGCCGCGTGAGCCCCAGAAACGAAGAGCATTGTGATTGCCCGCATTGGCGCCGAGATGGACGCCTTTGACACCTGCGCGCCGGGCTTTCGAAATCCAGAGATCGAGCAGCCTAGTTCCCATTCCCTGCCCCTGCAGCCGCGGCAGAAGGTTCATGTGAATATGCGCAGGGAAGGCGCTAACAAGCTGCTCCCTGATATGACGCGGATTGTGAATGGTGAAACTGCGGCGCTCATCGGCATTCCACTCCGCCTCGTCACCCTCCGGCGCCGGATATGCGTCGCGAAGTGCGGGCCACCATCCCTTCTCCAGCTGCCGCTCGAAGGCGGGTGTGTCGTAGGTACCGACAATGTAGCCAGCGACCCCTTCGGCATCCTCGACGACAAAGGCCGTTTCGGGGCTGAGCGTGACATAGGGCGCGGAATAGATATGGCCGATGAGCTTGCGATCGACATGCAATGCCGAGGCGTCCTGGCCGGCATCGCCGGTCAGCAGGGAGATAGCGTAGATCTGGTCGAGATCGCCGGGCCGGACGCCGCGTAATTCAGCCATGGATTAGCTCGCAGGCGGATAGAGCAGATCGACGATGTAGCTGGCGTCGAAGCGGGAATCGAGCATGCCGTATGTGGCGCGCCAACCGCCTGCAAGGCGGGTTTCGATGAAGGCGTCGGCGATCCGCCCTGCCCCCAGCCTGTAGAGCTCCGCGGCACCTGCCGCGAGCGCAAGCTGTTCGACCAGAAGACGGGCAGCGCCCTCGTCCCGTTCGCAGAGCGCCATCGCCGCGCGCAATACATCGATGGTCTTCTTGCCCGCTGGCCCGAGATCGCGCGCAAGACCGGCGAAAACGGTTTCGAAAAGATCCTTGCCGCGGTTCAGGATGCGCAGGACATCAAGAGCCATCACGTTGCCAGAGCCTTCCCATATCGCGTTGACCGGAGCCTCGCGGTAGTTGCGGGCGATCGGGCGTTCCTCGATGTAGCCGCTGCCGCCTATGCATTCCATCGCCTCGTAGATCAGCGCGGGCGCGATCTTGCAGCACCAGTACTTGGCAACCGGCGTCATGACGCGGGCGTAAGCGGCTTCCTCCGCGCTGCCGCGCGCTTTGTCGAATGCATCGGCAAGGCGGAACGAAAGTGCCGTCGCAGCAGCGACGTCGAGTGCCATGTCGGCGAGGACACGCGTCATGATCGGCTGGTTGACCAGCATCTTGCCGAAGACGCTGCGGCCGCGGGTGTGATGTACGGCCTCTGCCAGCGAAGCACGCATGATGCCCGACGAGGCGAGTGCGCAATCGAGGCGCGTCAGCGTCACCATGTCAAGGATGGTACGGACGCCGGCATCCGGGCCACCGAGCAGGAAGCCGAACGTATCGCTGAATTCGACTTCGGACGAGGCGTTGGACCGGTTACCGACCTTGTCCTTCAGCCGTTGGAACTGCAGGCCGTTCGCCGAGCCATCTTCCAGCAGGCGCGGGACGAGGAAGCAGCCTATGCCTTCCTTCGTCTGGGCCAGCATGACGAAGGCGTCGCTCATTGGCGCAGACATGAACCATTTGTGTCCGGAGAGGCGGTAGATGCCTTCGCTGACCTTTTCGGCAGCCGTTTTGTTGGAGCGGACATCGGTGCCGCCCTGCTTTTCTGTCATGCCCATGCCGATCGTGACGGCTGATTTCTGCATGGCGGGCTTGTTGGTCGAATCGTACTTGCGCGAGAGGATCTTCGGCGCCCAATCCTTTTGCACGCCCGGAGAGGCCGAGAGAGCAGCAACGGAGGCACTGGTCATGGTGAGCGGGCAGAGATGGCCGGATTCGAGCTGCGCCGTCAGATAGAAACGTGCCGCCCTGATCTTGTGGGCCTGATCCTTTGCATCGGGGTCCGCCTGGGGATCCCAGACCGAGGAATGAAGGCCTGATGACATCGAGCGGCGCATCAGCGCGTGCCAGGCAGGATGAAACTCGACAACGTCCAGGCGTTCTCCCCGCGGACCGTGGGTGCGCAGCTGGGGCACTCCCTGGTTTGCCATGCGAGCCAGCTCCTGTGCCTCCGGGGAAGTCACGTAGCGACCCATGTTATCCAGGTCGTCACGGATGCCACGCGGCAGCGAGCCCGTGAGGTCGACGATCAGGGGATCGGACCTGTAGGCATTGATTCCGGACCACAGGCTCGGCTGATTGAGTTCGGCGAGTTTTTCTTCGGCGGGGGTCATGAATCGCTTCTAGTGCAAGAGGCAGGCAAAGGGAAACTGGAAGTTACGATTTCCCGTTGCTCCTCCTTTAGCTGAATTTCCGGAAAATTGCAGGGGGACATGGGCCATTGCCCACAGGGCATGCTTGCCGCGGGCCCGCTCACTCTTTATAGAGCCGCTGACGACAGCAAGAGGCAGGTTCATGGTCTTCTTTCCCCACCGCCACCTCATCGGCATCAAAGGGCTCACAGAGCAGGATATCACCTTTCTTCTCGACAAGGCCGACGAGGCCGTCAAGATCAGTCGACAGCGCGAAAAGAAGACGTCGACCCTGAGAGGTCTGACGCAGATCAACCTCTTCTTCGAAGCCTCGACGCGCACGCAAGCCTCCTTCGAGCTTGCCGGAAAGCGACTTGGCGCCGACGTGATGAACATGTCGGTCGGTAATTCATCGGTCAAAAAAGGCGAGACGCTGATCGACACGGCGATGACGTTGAATGCGATGCGGCCCGACGTGCTGGTGATCCGTCATTCGAGTGCGGGCGCCGCGGCACTGCTTGCGCAGAAAGTCTCCTGCTCTGTGGTCAACGCCGGTGACGGTCAGCACGAGCATCCCACGCAGGCGCTGCTCGACGCCCTCACGATCCGGCGCGCCAGGGGCAAGCTCTCCCGCATCATCGTCGCAATCTGCGGCGACGTTCTGCATTCGCGCGTAGCGCGGTCGAACATTCTTCTCCTGAACGCCATGGGCGCGCGCGTCCGTGTCGTTGCCCCGGCAACACTGCTGCCGGCGGGGATCGCCGACATGGGCGTCGAGGTCTTCCATTCGATGAAGGAGGGCCTGAAGGATGCCGACGTGGTGATGATGCTGAGGCTGCAGCGCGAACGCATGTCCGGCGCCTTCGTGCCATCGGTGCGCGAGTACTTTCACTTCTACGGGCTTGATGCCGAGACGCTGAAGGCGGCGAGAGACGATGCGCTGGTCATGCATCCCGGCCCGATGAACCGTGGGGTGGAAATCGCCTCTGAGGTCGCAGACGGGCCGCAGAGCGTGATCGCAGAGCAGGTTGAGATGGGGGTTGCGGTGCGCATGGCCGTGATGGAGACGCTGCTTGTCTCCCAAAACCAGGGGCCTCGCAGCGAAGGATCCGGCGCATGAGCAACTCGATCGTCTTCCAGAACGTGCGGATCGTCGATCCCTCGCGCAATCTCGATGAAATCGGAACGATCGTCGTCAAGGATGGCATCATCGTTGCCGCAGGCAAGGATGCGCAGAACCAGGGCACGCCCGAGGGCACGACGGTTCGCGATTGCACCGGTCTCGTTGCCGCCCCCGGCCTTGTCGATGCACGGGTTCATATCGGCGAGCCTGGCGCAGAACACCGCGAAACGATCGCTTCGGCCAGCCGCGCGGCAGCGGCCGGGGGTGTCACGTCGATCATCATGATGCCGGATACCGATCCTGTCATCGACGACATCGCGCTGGTGGAGTTCGTCAAGAAGACGGCGAAGGACAAGGCGCTCGTCAATGTCTACCCGGCAGCGGCGATCACCAAGCATCTTGCCGGCGAAGAGATGACCGAGATCGGCATGCTGATGGAAGCCGGCGCGGTGGCGTTCACCGACGGCCGCTCCAGCGTGCACGACACGCAGGTCCTGCGTCGCGTGATGACTTATGCGCGCGAATTCGGCGCGGTGATTTCCTGCGAGACGCGCGACAAATATCTCGGCGCCACCGGCGTCATGCACGAGGGGCTTTTTGCTAGCTGGCTCGGCCTTGGCGGCATCCCGAAGGAAGCCGAGCTTATCCCGCTGGAACGCGACCTTCGGATCGCCAAACTGACGCGCGGCAAATATCACGCTGCGATGATTTCGGTGCCGGAATCGGTCGAGGCAATCGAAGTCGCCAAGAATCGCGGCGCAACGGTCACTTGCGGCATCTCGATCAACAATCTAGCGCTCAACGAGAATGACATCGGCGAGTACCGCACCTTCTTCAAGCTCTACCCGCCGCTTCGCTCGGAGGACGATCGTATGGCGATGGTGGAGGCGCTGGCAAGAGGAGCTATCGACATCATCGTGTCCTCGCACGATCCGCAGGATGTCGACACAAAGCGGCTGCCCTTCGGAGAGGCTGCCGATGGCGCAGTGGGTCTCGAAACAATGCTGGCGGCAGCGCTTCGTCTACATCACGCCGGCCATGTCAGCCTGATGCGTCTCATCGATGCCATGTCGACGCGTCCCGCCCAGATCTTCGGCCTCGAGGCAGGCACGCTGAAGCCGGGCGCGAAGGCGGATATCGCCTTGATCGACCTGGATGAGCCTTGGCTTGTCTCAAAGGACATGCTTCTCTCCCGCTCGAAGAACACGCCCTTCGAAGATGCGCGCTTCAGCGGACGGGCTGTTGCGACCTACGTCGCCGGTCAGTGCGTGCACACCGTATAAAGAAAACCGGATAACAAGAAGACTGGACGAAGCCCGGAGGGGATATGATTTCTGATCTCATGACTTGGCAGATCACTCTGCCGATCGCCTTGATGGCAGCTGCGATTGGCTACCTGCTCGGCTCCATCCCGTTTGGGCTTGTCCTGACGAGGGCGGCCGGGTTGGGCGACGTCCGCAGCATCGGGTCGGGCAATATTGGTGCTACCAATGTACTCAGAACAGGCAACAAGAAGCTTGCCGCCGCGACGCTTCTCTTTGATGCACTGAAGGCGACGGCAGCCGCCTGGATGGTTGGCTATTTCCTTGGTGACGAGGCAGCGCTGCTTGCCGGCTTCTTTGCCTTCATCGGGCACCTCTTTCCGGTCTGGATCGGATTTAAGGGTGGCAAGGGGGTCGCCACCTATATCGGTACGCTGCTTGGCGTAGCTCCGGTCATGGTGCTCGGCTTTGCGCTCGTCTGGCTGGCGATCGCATTCACGACGCGCTACTCGTCGCTATCCGCGCTGGTCGCAATGCTTGTCACTCCGGTTGCATTGTGGATACTGGGCGCCGAGAAGGCTGCAGCGGTCATGGCCGTCATGACGGCGATCTCCTACTGGAAGCATAAGGCTAACATTTCCCGTCTCATCAACGGGACGGAAAGCAAGATCGGGGCGAAGGGATAGGATGATCGCACACTGCGCAAGGCCCAAAAGGGATTGCGCTGACGGAACGGCAACGCATCGCGTGGCAGCGCCTCATTCGCTCCGACAACGTGGGTCCCGCGACCTTTCGCGACCTCTCGCTGCTGCCTCCTGACGAAACAGATCGCGCACCCATCGCGGATGCTCTTGGCCCGACGCCGGTCGAGATCGACGATATCGTCCGACCCACCGGTCTGACGCCCGCCGCCGTCTACCTGGTGCTGCTAAGAGCGTTTCCGCATTTTTTTGAATCGGGTCAGATTCCCGAATCGACATTGTTCTGATTCACTGATGCTGGCTGGATGGAGGCCAGCATCACATGACCGCACCGTTATCCAATGATCTTCGTGAGCGTGTTGTAGCGGCCGTTCTGAACGGCGAAAGTAGTCGTGCAGTTGCTGCCTCGATCGACGGTTTTGTCGATCGAGGAGGAGGCGGTGATCGTTGCCTTCCGGCGTTATACGCTGCTGCCACTCGACGATTGCCTTTACGCGCTGCAGCCGACCATTCCGCATCTGACGCGATCGTCTCTGCATCGTTGTTTGCAACGTCATGGCATTTCCAAGCTTGTCGATGTTGACGGCGACAAACCCGTCCGCATTCATCTGCAAATGTTGGACAAAAGAGCCCGAAAGATTCACACTCGATCCGACCCATCAAATGCCGGGACCAAACAGCTCTAGGACTGGATATTCTGCACCGCCATACGGGTGGGCTCGTGTTGCATAGAAGCATAAGACAACACATGCGTGCAACTCGGCGAGCATCTGCTTGACGAAGGCGATGTTCTCGCGGGAGCCGGATCATCCGGTACCTTTCTTTGCGAACTTAGCCGCCATGAAATAGGCTGTGACTCTAACGAAACGGGCTGCGCGGAGCAGCATGAACTATACCTCAAAAACGATACTGCATAATCAAAAATTGCAATACAGCAATTATCTCTCTTTGGTTGCATCGCGTTGTAATAGGTAAAAATGCGTCCAAACCACTTGACCGAAGCGATTTACCTGTCCATGTCGGAGAACCGGCAACCGTGACACGGCAGGGTCTCTGTCTGCTTATAGGCCGGCCGGCTTCCTTTTTTTAGAGAATCATCATGAATGTTGTAGTGGTGGAATCGCCTGCCAAGGCCAAGACGATCAACAAGTATCTGGGTCCCGGATACAAGGTGCTCGCTTCGTTCGGCCATGTGCGCGATTTGCCAGCCAAGGACGGCTCGGTGCTTCCCGACCAGGATTTCGAAATGCTCTGGGAGGTCGATAGTGCCTCGGCCAAGCGCATGAAGGACATCGCGGATGCGGTGAAGTCTTCCGACGGCCTGTTCCTCGCGACCGACCCGGATCGCGAGGGCGAAGCGATTTCCTGGCACGTCCTTGATATGCTGAACAAGAAGCGCGTTCTAAACGGCAAGACGGTCAAACGCGTGGTCTTCAATGCGATCACCAAAAAGGCTGTGCTCGATGCGATGGCCGATCCGCGCGATATCGACGTGCCACTTGTCGATGCCTATCTGGCGCGGCGCGCACTCGACTACCTCGTCGGCTTCAATCTGTCGCCGGTGCTTTGGCGCAAGCTGCCCGGCGCGCGTTCGGCCGGTCGCGTTCAGTCGGTGGCTCTGCGCCTCGTCTGCGACCGTGAATCGGAAATCGAACGCTTCATCTCTGAAGAATACTGGAACATTTCGGCACTCTTGAAGACGCCGCGCGGCGACGACTTCGAGGCGAAGCTGGTTGCGGCCGGAGGCAAGCGGTTGCAGGCCCGGTCAATTGGAAACGGCGACGAAGCCGGCGCGCTCAAGGCGCTGCTCGAAGGCGCATCCTATATCGTCGATACGGTCGAGGCAAAGCCGGTCAAGCGCAACCCAGGACCACCTTTCACAACCTCCACGCTGCAGCAGGCCGCCTCCTCCAAGCTGGGTTTTTCGGCTTCGCGCACCATGCAGGTCGCCCAGAAACTCTATGAGGGGTTCGACATCGGCGGCGAGACGGTCGGCCTCATCACCTATATGCGTACGGACGGCGTGCAGATGGCGCCTGAGGCGATCGATGCGGCACGCAGTGCCATTGTCGATCAATTCGGCCAACGCTACATGCCTGAGAAGGCGCGATTTTATTCCACCAAAGCAAAGAACGCTCAGGAAGCGCACGAAGCGATTCGTCCGACGGACTTCAACCGTACACCCGACCGGGTGCGCCAGTTCCTCGATGCCGATCAGATAAAGCTCTACGACCTGATCTGGAAGCGCGGCATCGCGAGCCAGATGGCATCTGCCGAAATCGAGCGCACGACAGCCGAGATTACCGCCGACAACAATGGCCAGACGGCCGGTCTGCGCGCTGTCGGTTCGGTTATCCGCTTCGACGGCTTCATCGCCGCCTATACCGATCAGAAGGAAGATGGCGAGCAGAGCGACGACGGCGACGACGATGGCCGCCTGCCGGAGATCAACGCTCGCGAAAACCTCGCCAAGCAGACGATCAACTCGACGCAGCATTTCACCGAACCGCCGCCGCGCTATTCGGAAGCCACGCTGATCAAGAAGATGGAAGAACTCGGCATCGGCCGCCCTTCCACTTATGCGGCGACGCTGGCAACGCTGCGCGACCGCGAATATGTGACCATCGACAAGCGCAAGCTGATCCCGCAGGCCAAGGGCCGCCTTGTGACAGCGTTCCTCGAGAGCTTCTTCACCAAGTACGTGGAGTACGATTTCACCGCAGATCTCGAAGAGAAGCTCGATCGGATTTCGGCCGGCGAACTGAACTGGAAGCAGGTGCTTCGCGATTTCTGGAAGGATTTCTTCTCCCAAATCGAAGACACCAAGGAACTGCGCGTCACTAACGTTCTGGACTCGCTGAATGAATCGTTGGCGCCGCTCGTCTTCCCGAAGCGCGAAGACGGCAGTGATCCGCGCATTTGTCAGGTCTGCGGAACCGGCAACCTCTCACTGAAGCTCGGCAAATACGGCGCCTTTGTCGGCTGCTCGAACTACCCAGAGTGCAATTTCACCCGCCAGCTTTCGTCCGAAGGCGGTGCGGAGGCCGATGGCGGCGCTCTGAACGAACCGAAAAACCTCGGTACAGATCCCGTGACGGGCGAAGAACTGACCCTGCGTTCCGGCCGATTTGGTCCGTACATTCAGCGCGGCGACGGCAAGGAAGCCAAGCGCGCTTCGTTGCCGAAGGGCTGGAAGCCGGAGGATATCGACTATGAAAAGGCGATGGCCCTCATTTTGTTGCCGCGCGACATCGGAAAGCATCCCGAAAGCGGCAAGATGATCTCGTCGGGCATCGGGCGTTATGGACCCTTCCTGCTTCATGATGGTTCCTATGCCAATCTGGAAACAGTCGAGGACGTGTTCTCGATCGGGCTCAACCGCGCCGTGACCGTAATCGCCGACAAGGCAAGCAAGGCACCAGGGGGGCGGCCCGCTGCGGCCGCGCTCAAGGAACTCGGCGACCACCCCGACGGCGGTGCGATCACCGTGCGCGACGGGAAGTACGGCCCGTACGTCAATTGGGGCAAGGTGAATGCGACGCTGCCCAAGGGTACGGATCCGCAGGCACTGACAGCCGAAGAAGCGCTCGTGCTGATTGCGGCAAAGGCCGGCAAAGGAACAGCGGCCAAGGGCAAGGCCAAACCGAAGGCCAAGGCCGCAACGGCTGCATCAAAAACACCGAAGACCGCCGCCAAACCAAAGGCTGCGAAGGCCAAGACGCCTGCTAAAGCGAAGAAGAGCAAAGAGTGAGCAGAACACCACGCGAGAATACCAAGGGCATGGGCAAGCGCCCGGGCAAGGTTGGCCGGGCCCGCAGCGAGCCGGCCATCGCGCCGCTGAATATCGCTCACGGCGCTTTGCCCTCTCGCGAGGTAGTCTTGCGGTTTATTGCCGATCATCCGCAAAAGGCGTCCAAGCGCGAACTTGCCAAGGCGTTTGGGCTCAAGGGTGAAAATCGTGTTGAGCTGAAGCAGTTGCTGCGGGAACTGGAACAGGAAGGCATGCTGCAGAAGACGCGCAAGTCTCTGATCCGCCCGGGCGCGCTACCGCCAGTCACGGTGCTTGACATCACGACCCGCGACAAGGATGGCGAGTTGATCGGCAGGCCGGCGGAATGGCCTGACGAAATGGGCGTGGCGCCAGCGGTCGCCATCCGGCAATCTTCGTCTCCAGCGGGACGCAACGGCAAGGGCAAGGCATCTGTCGCCGGCATGGGCGATCGCATTCTCGCAAAGATCTTTCCGGCCACGGACCGCGGCGGGCCGGCTTATACGGCGCGCATCATCAAGATCCTCGACAAGCGCCGCGGCGCCCTTCTCGGCGTATTCAAGGACGCGCCGGGTGGCGGTGGACGCCTGCTGCCGATCGAACGGCGCGGCGAGGAAATGCTGATCGATCCTGACTACAAGGGCGAAGCCAAGGACGGCGACCTGGTTGAAGTCGAGGTTGCGCGCCTGGGTCGCTTCGGACTGCCACGGGCCAAGGTGCTGTCGATCGTCGGTTCGGTCGCCTCGGAAAAGGCGATTTCGATGATCGCCATCCATGCTCACGGCATTCCCTATATATTCCCGCCCGCAGTCGTTGCCGAAGCTGACGACGCGAAGCAGGCCACCATGTCGCACCGAGAGGATTGGCGCAACCTCCCGTTGATTACCATTGATCCCGCAGATGCCAAGGACCATGACGATGCGGTGTATGCCGAAGCGGATCAGTCGCCCGACAACGCCGACGGCGTCATCGTCACCGTAGCCATTGCCGACGTATCCTACTATGTGCGTCCGAATTTAGCGCTTGACCGCGAGGCGCTGAAGCGCGGCAACTCTGTCTATTTCCCGGACCGCGTCGTACCAATGCTGCCGGAACGGATTTCGAACGACCTCTGCTCGTTAAGAGAAGGGCAGGATCGTCCTGCTCTCGCCGTCCGAATGGTGTTCTCAAAAGAAGGCCGCAAGATCGGCCATACCTTCCACCGCGTCATGATGAAGAGCGCCGCCAAGCTTTCCTACCAGCAGGCACAGGCAGCGATCGACGGCAGGCCCGACGACAAGACCGGCCCCATGGTCGAGCAGATTCTGAAGCCCCTGTGGCACGCCTACAAGGTGATGACCCGCGGGCGTGAGCGTCGTCAGCCACTCGAACTCGATATGCCGGAACGCAAGATCCTGCTGAGGCCCGACGGCACGGTGGATCGCGTCGTCGTGCCGCCGCGGCTCGATGCGCACAAGCTCATCGAAGAGATGATGATCCAGGCGAACGTCTCGGCCGCCGAGACGCTGGAGAAGAAGCGACAAACGCTGATCTATCGCATCCATGACGGCCCGACGCTCGCCAAGCAGGAAGTGCTGCGTGAATTCCTGGCGACGCTCAGCATTACCCTGCCGAAGGGCGGCAATATGCGTGCCAACAATTTCAACGGCATTCTCGCAAAGGCCGCCGACACACCGCATCAGACGATGGTCAACGAGATGGTGCTGCGCTCACAGAGCCAGGCCGTCTACAGCCCGGAGAATATCGGCCACTTCGGGCTGAACCTGATGAAGTACGCGCACTTCACTTCCCCAATCCGCCGCTACGCCGACCTCATCGTGCATCGCGCGCTGGTCGGTTCGCTTGGCTTCGGTGAAGGCGGCATCACGCCTGACGAGGAGGCTGCACTCGACGATATCGCCGCCGAGATCTCCACCTTCGAGCGCCGCGCCATGGCGGCCGAGCGCGAGACCGTGGATCGGCTAATCGCGCATCATCTTGCCGGGCGCGTCGGGGAGGAATTCGAAGGACGCGTAGGAGGTGTGACGAAATCGGGACTATTTGTCGCCCTTCCGGAGTATGGAGCGGACGGCTTCGTTCCTATATCTACTCTTGGAACGGACTACTTCATCTATGATGAAGCGCATCAGGCGTTGTCTGGCGAGAAGACCGGTCTCGGTTATCGCCTGGGGGACAGCGTTACGGTGAAACTTGCGGAAGCCATCCCGCTCGCTGGTGCGCTTCGTTTCGAGATGATCAGCGAGGGGCGTAAGATGCCGACCGCTGTGCGTTCTTTCCACAAGTCCGGCCGGCGTGACGCAAATGCGGCGCGCAAGAAGGCCGGAACCAGGCCGCCGCGAGGGCGGCGATAGGCGTGTAGGGACGCCAGAAAAGGAAGCGCGACCATGACCACCACCTCAAGCGACCAGGCCATCCGTTTCGACGATCTTGAGGAGGTGAAGCGCCCGCTCTGGCAATCGATCAAGCGCGGCCTTCTCTGCCGCTGCCCTGCATGCGGCAGCGGCAAGCTCTTCAAGAGCTTCCTGAAGCCCGTGGACAATTGCGCGGCCTGTGGCGAAGCGATGCATCACCACCGCTCGGACGACCTTCCACCTTACCTGACGATCGTGGTTGTCGGCCACGTCATCATCGGCGGCTACATGATGACCGATATGGTCTGGCCGATGCCGCTTTGGCTTACCTTCACGATATGGACGCCGATCACCCTGCTCGCCACACTGCTGGTCATCCAACCGATCAAGGGTGGCGTCATCGGACTACAATGGGCGATGAAAATGCATGGCTTCAGCGGACGTAGCAGCGACGACGAGTACGAGATCCCGGGCCGCCGCCGCTAGGCAGTCCTCAGGCTTTCACCATCACGACACATTTCGCGTGTAGTGGGCTACGCTCCAATACGCTGCGGTCAGCGCGCCGAAGCAAGAACTCCGATGCGGTCCATGGTAGGCTTTGTTGTCTGTACCTGTCCAAAATCATTCAGGTTATTGCCGCCGGCGCCTTTCATCTTGTAAAGGACACCCGTCACTTGGATTTGGCACGCCAGTGCCACTCCAAGGGCGTGGTGGCGCGCGATTTTCCGCAGCAAGTCTCTAAGGGATGGGTATATGTCTCAGCCGCGAAACGGCACACCAGGCGATGTCGAGGAAATCCATTGGCCCTCACTGGTGGCAGCCGTCTCGTCCATTTCAGCGGTCGGCATAGCGATCGGCCTTGGGCTTCCCCTTCTCAGCATCATTCTCGAAAAGCGCGGTATCCCATCCACGCTCATCGGCCTGAATACGGCGATGGCAGGGATTGCTGCGATGGTTGCCGCACCAATCACGACGAAGCTGGCGCACCGCTACGGTGTCGCGCAGACGATGATCTGGGCGGTGGTGATTTCGGCGCTGAGCGCAATCAGTTTCTACTATGCCCAAGACTTCTGGATGTGGTTTCCGCTACGTTTCGCCTTCCATGGCGCAACGACGACACTTTTTATCCTCTCGGAGTTCTGGATCAACGCCACCTCGCCTCCCTCGAAGCGCGGATTCGTGCTCGGAATCTATGCGACGGTGCTGTCTCTGGGCTTTGCGGCCGGACCGCTTCTCTTTTCGATACTCGGCAGCGATGGATTATTTCCCTTTGCGGTCGGCGCCTCCGCGATCCTCGTCGCCGCGATCCCGATCTACATCGCCCGTTATGAGAGCCCAGTCCTTGAGGAAAAGCCGGAGCTGCATTTCATGCGCTACGTCTTTCTTGTCCCGAGCGCAACGGCGGCAGTCTTCATCTTCGGAGCCGTCGAGGCGGGCGGGCTGGCACTTTTTCCGATCTACGCGGTACGCGCGTCTTTCACCGAAACGCAGGCGGCGCTCCTCCTGACGGTCATGGGCGTCGGCAACATGATCTTTCAGATCCCCGTCGGGTTGCTCTCCGATCGCATGAGGGACAAGCGACCCCTGCTTGCGGCAATGGCATTCATGGGCTTGATCGGCTCGCTGATGCTGCCGTTGCTTGTGCACAGCTGGATCATGATGGCCACCGTGCTGCTCTTCTGGGGCGGCTGCGTCGCCGGGCTGTACACGGTCGGCCTCAGCCACCTCGGCTCGCGGTTGACCGGATCCGATCTTGCAGCCGCCAACGCGGCATTCGTCTTCTGTTATGCCGTCGGCACAGTGGCTGGCCCGCAGGTCATCGGCGCGGCCATCGACGTCGCCGGAAACAACGGCTTTGCCTGGGCAATAGCCGGCTTCTTCGGCCTTTATGCCCTGCTTTCGTCCATAAGACTGCTTTTCATTCGAAAGCGGGCTTGACTTTTCGGGCTAGATTCGTAGTTTCGCGCCAGAATTTGCCGTGGAGCCTATCCGGACTTCCACGGCTTTCATTTTATTAAAGGCAGGACGACCATGGCCAAGGCTACAACAATCAAGATCAAGCTGCTGTCGACAGCCGACACCGGTTTCTTCTACGTCACGACGAAGAACAGCCGCACGATGACGGACAAGATGACGAAGACAAAGTATGACCCGGTTGCTAAGAAGCATGTCGAGTTCAAGGAAACCAAGATCAAGTAATCGCTTGATCTGTTAGGTTCTTCCAAAGGCGCGCGCCACCCGGCTGCGCGCTTTTTTGTGTTCCGGAAATCCGTCCGGTTTGTGCAGGAACCACAAACAGAAACGCCGCCCTGCCCGGTTCTACGGACAGGACGGCGTTTTCATGAAAGGGGGTCGACCGGCAAGCAACGCGGCACGAGGAACCGCTAGTGTTGCATACCAGCCGACCGACCCCACGACCCAGGAGATGCGGCGGACCTGAGCATCATGGGGTATCTTTGCGCCACCTGAAGGCAGCGTGCTTCTCTTATGAGCCGATAATTTGCGCGAAAACGAAAGAAAATCAACAAATTCTTAATGGTTAGAATTCCGAGGTTGATTTTATGGTTAAAAGTCCAGCTTTGGAACGCTGTCGTGTATATCCAATCGTCTTTCACGGCCAGAATAGCTGTCGCGGCGACAAAGGAATACAAAATATAGCCCAATAGTATTATTGCTATCCTGCTTCTGCTTAAGCTCGACAATCATCCAGATAGAGGAAAGCTACCAGAAGAGGCAATTTAGCGTCATATTTTTTGCTGATCTAGCGGCGTCCTGTGCTTTGAGAGCCACCTCCCAAGTGGGTTGCATCAGCCATCACCTCGAGAGCTACTTGGCTGTATTCCAAACGTTCGCATTGCAGGTTGGAGCAGAATATCCGTCATGTTTCTGTGGACGACGGAGGAGACGCGGCGGTTCTCCTGCAAAAAACGAGCATCAGGCAGCAGCGACCACGCGATTGCGTCCTGCATTCTTCGCTTCATAAAGCGCGAGATCGGCCCGCTTCATCAGATGTCCGGGCGTGACGATGGACGGCGTGCGCGACGAAATGCCGAAAGACGCGGTGACGTTGAGCTCCTGCCCGGACGACTTCACCAGGAAGGGTGCGGTTTCGATCACTGCTCGCAACCGCTCGGCGACTGTTGCAGCGACGTCGGGCGTGGTGTCGGGCATGACGACGACGAATTCTTCGCCACCAAACCGGCAGGCAAGATCGGCGCCCCGCACGGTGGAGCGCACGCGGTTTGCAAACTCCCTCAGGATGTCATCACCGGCATCGTGGCCGTACGTATCATTGATCTGCTTGAAGCGGTCTATATCGGCAATGAGCACAGAGAGCGGACGCCCGCGTGCCATCGAGCGGCTGAAGAGCGTGTTGATATGATTGTCGAGATAGCGGCGGTTGCTGAGACCCGTCAGCGGATCGGTCACAGCCAGTTCGATCGTCTGCTGTACGCTGGCGCGCAGGCGATCGTTGTAGTGCTTGCGCCGCATCTGCGTGAGGCTGCGCGCCACGAGCTCATTGGGGTCGACCGGCCTTACGATATAATCGTTCACGCCAAGATCGAGCGCCCGCACGACCATCTCGTCGTGGCCCTGTTCGGTGATAATAAGGATAGGCAGAAAGCGAGTACGCTCCAGCGACCGAAGTTGCGAGCACAAGCGCAAGGGGTCGTAGTCTTCAAGATTGGCATTGACGATCACCAGATCGAAGGTATTCTCGGAGGCCTCAAAGATCGCCGCCTGCGCATCAGAGATCGCGAAGACGTCAGCGATCGGCTTCAGCGCCTTTATCAGGCGTTCCTGTGAATTGGCGCGGCCGTCGACCAGCATCACCTGACCGCTCTCCTCGCCCCGTGCATCGACACGCAACAACTCATCGATCCCCATCGTCTGCGCGGTCTGCGCGCGTATCCGCAGCTCGTCGCTCAGCGTCTTGAGACGCAGCAGGCTCTTGACGCGGGCTATCAATTGAAGATCGTTGACCGGTTTCGTCAGGAAGTCGTCTGCGCCGGCCTTCAGACCGCGCACGCGGTCGGCGGGCTGGTCAAGCGCCGTCACCATCACGACGGGAATATGCGAGGTTTTGGGGCTGGACTTCAGCCGCTCGCAAACTTCGAATCCATCCATGCCCGGCATCATGACGTCGAGCAGAATGAGATCGACCTGATTTCTGTCGCAAATCGCCAGAGCTTGATAACCATCCGCGGCCGTCATCACGTCGAAATATTCGGCAATGAGCCGAGCTTCGAGCAGCTTCACGTTCGCCGGGATATCATCAACGACCAGGATTCGCGCGGTCATAGGCTTCTTTCCGATCTATCAGGCATCGCCCAAGTACGTCTTGATCGTCTCAATAAATTTGGGAACGGATATCGGCTTTGACACATAGGCTTCACAGCCGCCTTGCCGGATCCGTTCCTCATCACCCTTCATCGCAAAAGCCGTCACCGCGATCACCGGGATGACGTGCAGCTCATCGTCTTCCTTCAACCATTTTGTGACCTCGAGGCCAGAGACTTCAGGCAACTGAATGTCCATGAGGATCAGATCCGGGCGATGTTTGCGTGCGAGATCCAACGCCTCCATGCCGTTGCGCGTCTGGATCGTCGTGTAGCCGGACGCCTCGATGAGGTCGCGAAAGAGCTTCATGTTGAGCTCGTTATCCTCTACAATCATCACCTGTTTGGGCATGACATGCTGTCCTACGTCCGTTCTGGAAACCGTTCAGCCGCACAAGAAAGACATGCGACCGCACGGACCCATGAAACCGATAGCCACATGCTATCCGTATTTGGTTGAAAAATAGGTAATTTCCCGCAAGAAATGCAGAGCAACTTCAAGAACTCCAAGCAACTCGCCGCCGATCCGCAACAGACCGCCATCGCGGTTCTCGCATGGCTTGCCAATGAGCCGGATTTGTTCGGACGTTTCCTCGCCTTGACAGGGGTAGAACCCTCGCAAGTGCGCAACGCAATCAACGATCCGGGCTTCTTGTCCGGGATGATGGACTTTCTGATGAACCACGAGCCGACAGCCCTGGCGTTTTGCGAGGCAACGGGTATAGCGCCAGAAGCGCTCAACGCCGCGTGGCTGCACTTTTCGCCGCCAGGGCTTGGATCAGGGGAGTATTGAATTTGGACATTGTCACCGATCCCCACCAGGTGCGCCTCGGCGACCGACCACTGGTGGTGTGCGACATCGACGAGGTCGTTCTGGAGTTTCTGTCGCCCTTCACGGAATTTCTGCGGTCGCACAACTACGACCTCCTTCCCCGATCCTTTCGGCTTCACGGCAATATCGTTTCGCTGCTCGACGGCAGTGAAATGGACAAGGAGCAAGTCTATGTTTTCGAAGATGCGTTCTTCGCGAACCAGCATCTTTGGCAGAGGCCAGCGGAGAAAGCGGTGGAAACGCTGCATGCGCTTTCCGACGACGCCGACGTTGTCTTTCTGACTGCGATGCCGCCCCGGCACCACGGCGTCCGCCGGAAACTTCTCGACCAGTTCGACCTCGCCTTCGACATGATCGCGTCCGAAGAGCCCAAGGGACC
This sequence comes from Rhizobium sp. P1_C7, assembly GCF_056406295.1. NCBI lineage: Bacteria > Pseudomonadati > Pseudomonadota > Alphaproteobacteria > Hyphomicrobiales > Rhizobiaceae > Rhizobium > Rhizobium sp. P1_C7. The sequence goes on along the minus strand of NZ_JBFUAL010000022.1, from coordinate 90,052 downwards.
GATCGTCGCCAAGCTGCACGATCGCAGAAACGTGCCTGTCGCGTTTGTCGACGATATCCAACGCAATCTCCTTTCCGTGGCTGATCACGTGCCGGAATGCCTGCTCGTTACGATGATGGCCAATGCGGACTTCAAACCCTTCGCGCCACCGCCGATCGGAGCGATTTTGGCTGCGGCCGGTTGGGAGCATACCGGCAAGATTCTGCGCCAACACTTTGCGACTGCCACATCGAACGACATCAGCTCGGTCGCTTAGACGGCGGCCTCCGCGCCTCCGCGGATAGGCACCGCAAAATCACAAGCACGCCCTTGAGACTCAAAAGCTTAGAGGGTAATGTCGCGACGTTCAACCTTTGTTCTCGCTTATGACACCTGCGCTCGCCAAGACACCCGGCTTCTGTCGCGACTGCCTTGCCGAGCAGAAGGCGAAAACGCGTCGTTGCGCGGCGTGCGGCAGCCCTCGTCTGGCTTGGCACCAGGAGCTCTACGAGCTAACGCTGGCGCATATCGATTGTGACGCCTTCTATGCCGCAGTCGAGAAGCGCGACAATCCCGATCTTGCAGACAAGCCGGTGATCATCGGCGGGGGGAAGCGCGGTGTGGTCTCTACCGCCTGCTACATCGCCCGTATCCATGGCGTCCACTCGGCCATGCCTATGTTCAAGGCATTGGAGGCCTGCCCACAGGCGATCGTCATTCGGCCGGACATGGAGAAGTACGTGAAGGTCGGGCGCGAGGTTCGCACCATGATGCAGGAGCTGACGCCGCTTGTGCAGCCGCTTTCAATCGATGAAGCTTTCCTGGAGCTCGGCGGTACCGAGCGACTGCACCATGATCCCCCGGCCAGAACGCTCGCGAAATTCGCGCGTCGTGTGGAGCAGGAGATCGGGATCACCGTTTCTGTCGGGCTCTCCTACTGCAAATTCCTTGCGAAAGTCGCCTCCGACCTGCAGAAGCCGCGAGGCTTTTCCGTAATCGGCCGTGAGGAAGCCGTCTCCTTTCTCGCGCCACGGCCCGTCACGGCGATCTGGGGCGTCGGCAAGGCATTCGCGGCAACGCTTGCGGCCGACGGTATCCGCACCATCGGCCAATTGCAGGCGATGGAGGAAACTGACCTGATGCGCCGTTATGGCAGCATGGGGCAGCGGCTCGCCCGGCTTTCACGCGGGATGGATGACCGAGAGGTTCACCTAAACGATCCGGCAAAGAGCGTGTCTGCCGAAACGACATTCTTCGACGATATCTCCCGCCACGCGGATCTCGTGCCGATCCTGCGAAGCCTTTCCGAAAAAGTCTCCTGGCGGCTGAAGAAAAGCGGTATCGCCGGCCACACCGTGGTCCTGAAGATGAAGACGGCCGACTTCAAGTCGCGAACGCGAAACAGGAAACTGGAGGACCCGACCCAGCTTGCTGACAGGATCTTCCGCACCGGTATCGATCTTCTGGAAAAGGAAACAGACGGCACCAAGTTTCGTCTGATCGGCATCGGCGTCACCGATCTCTGCGATCCGGCGCGGGCCGATCCGCCCGATCTCGTCGATGCGGACCAGGGGCGCCGTGCCGCTGTCGAGGCGGCAATGGACAAGCTGCGCGACAAGTTCGGCAAGGGTACGGTCGAGACCGGTTACACGTTCGGCGGCAAGCGCGATCACTAATATGTGAGACAGCCTCGCCATCGGCTATTTCAAGTTTTCCTTAAGCTTCCCCGATTACGCTTGCCTGCAGGTATTGCGTATTGGTTGGTTACAATGTTCTCGCGTCTTGTATTCGGCCTCGGCTTGCTGTCGGCCACCGCACTCGTACACCCCGTGCTCGCCGCGGATGCACGCACGCTGCAGATCTTCGTATCGAAGGACAAGCAGTCGCTTGCCGTCTATGACGGCTCAGAGGTGATCGCCACGTCGAAGGTTTCGACCGGAAAGCCGGGCCATGGGACACCCAGCGGTATCTTTTCGGTGATCGAGAAGCAGAAGTATCATGAATCCAACCTTTATTCGGCGGCGCCGATGCCGTTCATGCAGCGGCTGACCTGGTCAGGCATTGCCCTCCACGAGTCGAATTCCGTTCCACACTATCCAGCCTCGCACGGATGCGTGCGGATCCCCGGCGCATTCGCAAAACAGCTCTACAGGATGACCGACATGGGTGTTCCTGTCATCATAACCGATGCGGAGGTGACACCAAGATCGATCGAGCATCCGGTGCTTTTTCATCCTGACGCGCCTGCGCCTGCGCCGCTGCTTTCTGACGCCGCGCTTCGGCCGGCCATCCGACAGTTGCCGGTCCAGGTGGCGATGAACGAAGTCGCGATGCCCACAAACAAGGTGCAGTCGGTCGTGGCGCCCGTCAACGCCGAGCCGATCCGGATCCTGATCACGCGCCGCACCCAGCACGACGCGATCATCGATCTGCAGGCCTATCTCAACGAACTCGGCTTTTCCGCCGGCGATCCCGACGGGTTTCTCGGGCCGGCTTCGGTTCAGGCGATCAGCGACTTCAAGGTCCAACATCCTCTTGATTCCGGCGCCGACAAGTCACTAATGAGTGATGCGCTATTGCGCGCCGTCTACGCTGCGGCAGGCAAGGGTGAGCCACCAAACGGCGTGATCATGGTCCGTCAGGGATTCAAGCCTGTCTTCAAGGCCCCTGTCACGATCGCCAATCCGAGCCTGGCACTCGGTACGCATTTCCTGACAGCACATAATGTCGACCTCGAAAACGGTACAGCGGACTGGCTGGGCGTCACGCTTGCCAACACGCTTTCCAGTCAGACGATGAAGCGATATGGCATTAGCAAACTTGAAAGCTCGATCATCAGCGGCACGCCGATCTCAAATGCCTTGAGCCGGATCGACATGCCCGACGAGACACGGCGGAAGATAGACGCCATGCTGACGCCTGGATCGACGATGACGATCTCCGACACCGGCCTCGGACACGAGACCGGCGAAGGCACCGACTTCATCACGGTCACCCAGCGCTGAGCGTCACACGAGCTCCACGTCGATGACGCCGGGTGCGGCGCGAAGGGCGGCGGCGATTTCCGGCGTGATGCGGTACTTCTGCGGTAGTTCGACCTCGACCTCGCGCTTGCCTTCTTCCTTGATGACGATAAAGGAAACGAGCCCATCGCCCTTGGCATTGAGGTGAGCTGCGACGGCGCGCAAAGGTCCTGAATCGCGTACATAGACACGCAGTGCCTTCTGCATCTGCAGCGACTTCTCCTCCAGAGACTGGATCGTCTGAATTCTGAGACCGATGCCTTCCGGGCGCTCCTCGCCCGTTGCGGTAATCACAAAGGATTTCCCGGATTCGAGCATGTCGCGATATTGATTGAGCATTTCGGAGAAGAGCACGGCTTCGAACTGGCCCGATGAATCGGAGAAAACGATGATCCCCATCTTGTTGCCGGTGCGGGTCTTGCGCTCCTGCTTGGAAATCACGGTTCCGGCGAGACGCGCGTTCGTTGCCCCCTGTTTCACCGCCGCCGAGAAGTCCGAGAAAGTTTGCACACGCATCTTCTGAAGGACGCTGTTGTATGAATCGAGCGGGTGGGCGGTGAGGTAGAAGCCTAGAACCTGGAATTCCTTGAGCAGCCTCTCGGAGGCGAGCCACGGCGAAAACGGCGGCAGCGAGATCTTTTCGGGGCCGGACGACAGAGCGCTGCCGAAGATATCCGACTGACCGCTCAGCTTGTTTTCCTGAGCACGCTGCGCATAGCCAAGGACACGGTCGAGACCGGCCGCAAGTTGCGCCCGATCGAGACCGAAGCAATCGAAGCCGCCGGCATAAATGAGGCTTTCCAGCACGCGACGGTTCACCTGACGGGGGTCGATGCGCAGGCAGAAATCCTCAAGGCTGGCAAACGGCGTATCGCCGCGAACCGAGACAATATGCTCGACCGCCGACTCGCCGACGCCCTTTAGCGCCGCCAGGGCGTAGTAGATGCGATCTTCGCCGGTTTGGAAATGGCGGAACGACGTCTGCACCGATGGGGCAATGACCTCGATGCCGAGGCGCTTGGAATCCTGTCGGAAATCGTTGACCTTTTCGGTGTTCGACATATCGAGCGTCATGGAGGCGGCGAGGAACTCCACGGGATAATGCGCCTTCATGTAGGCCGTCTGATAGGAAACGATGGCGTAGGCGGCGGCGTGCGACTTGTTGAAACCGTAGTTTGCGAACTTCGCCAGCAGTTCGAAGATGTTGTCAGCCTGCGGCTTCGAAACGCCATTCCTGATGGCGCCGTCAACGAAGCGCTCGCGCTGCTGATCCATCTCCGCTTTGATCTTCTTACCCATGGCGCGGCGCAGAAGGTCGGCTTCGCCGAGCGAATAGCCGGACAGGACCTGGGCGATCTGCATCACCTGTTCCTGATAAACGATGACGCCCTGTGTTTCCTTGAGCAGATAGTCGATGGTCGGATGAATCGACTCGATCTCCTCCTCGCCGTGCTTGCGCGCGTTGTAGGTCGGAATATTCTCCATCGGCCCCGGACGATAGAGCGCGACCAGGGCAATGATATCCTCGATGCAGTCGGGCTTCATGCCGATCAGCGCCTTGCGCATGCCGGCGCTTTCAACCTGGAACACGCCGACCGTTTCGCCACGCGACAGCATTTCGTAAGTTTTCTTGTCGTCGAGCGGGATCGCGGCAAGGTCGACGCTGATGCCGCGTTTGGCGACGAAATCGACCGCAACCTTCAAAACGGTCAGCGTCTTCAGGCCGAGAAAGTCGAACTTCACCAGACCTGCCTGCTCGACCCATTTCATGTTGAACTGGGTTACCGGCATGTCGGACCGCGGATCGCGGTACATGGGCACGAGCTTCGACAGCGGGCGGTCACCGATAACAATGCCGGCGGCATGGGTCGAGGCGTGGCGATAGAGTCCCTCGATCTTCTGGGCGATATCGAGTAGGCGCGCGACGACGGGCTCCTTCGAGGCCTCTTCCCGCAGCTTCGGCTCCTCCTCGATCGCCTTTGAGAGTGGCGTCGGATTGGCCGGATTGTTCGGGACGAGCTTGCAGATCTTGTCGACCTGCCCGTAGGGCATCTCGAGCACGCGGCCCACGTCGCGCAACGCCGCGCGGGCCTGCAGCGAACCGAAGGTGATGATCTGGGCCACCTGCTCGCGGCCGTACTTCTGCTGGACGTAACGGATCACCTCTTCGCGGCGATCCTGGCAGAAATCGATATCGAAGTCCGGCATCGAAACTCGCTCCGGATTGAGGAAACGTTCGAAGAGAAGGGAGAAGCGCAGTGGATCGACGTCGGTGATCGTCAAAGCATAGGCGACAAGCGATCCCGCACCCGAACCACGCCCCGGACCGACGGGGATATCATGCTGCTTCGCCCACTTGATGAAGTCAGCAACGATCAGGAAGTAGCCGGGGAACTTCATGCGCTCGATGACGCTCAACTCGAATTCAAGGCGTTCCCGGTAGTCTTTCTCTTCGTAGCCCGCCGACATGCCCAGCGTTTCAAGGCGCTTGTCCAGCCCCTCGACCGCCTGCCGGCGAAGTTCAAGTGCCTCCTCGCGCTCCGCCTCCTCCGGATCGGCGGTCGCGCCAGTAAAGCGCGGCAGGATGGGTTTGCGGGTCTTCAGGACGAAGGAGCATCGACGCGCAATCTCGAGCGTGTTTTCCAGAGCCTCGGGCAAATCGGCAAACAGCTTCACCATCTCGGCGCGGCTTTTCAGATAATGGTCCGGCGTCAGGCGGAAGCGGCTGTCGTCCGAGACGATCGCATTGTGAGCCACCGCCATCAGCGCGTCATGAGCGTCGTAGTCGTCGCGCGTGGGGAAGAAAGCCTCATTGGTCGCGACCAGCGGAAGATCATGCTCGTAGGCAAGCCCGATCACCCGCTGTTCATGACGCTTGTCATAGGTGCCGTGGCGCTGGAGCTCGACATAGAGCCTGTCGCCGAAATGCCGCTTCAATGACAGCAACCGCGCCTCGGCCTGGGCGCCGTGGCCATCCCTGAGCGCCATGTCGATCGGCCCGGTCGATGCGCCTGTCAGCACAATCAGCCCTTCTGTTCCGATCTCATCCAGCCAAGACGAGCGAATATGCACCGATTGTCCGCCGCCCTCGCCGCCCAGATAAGCCCGGCTGACAAGATCCACGAGCCGCTCGTAGCCGGCGTCCGTCGCCGACAGCAGCACGATCGACGGCAGTTTCACAAGCACCTGTTGGCCGCCGCGCCGATCCGTTTCGAGGCCGTCTTCCATATCGATGGAGACCTGACAGCCGATGATCGGCTGCAGACCATCGTCCATCGCCTTCTGTGCAAACTCCAAGGCGACGAAAAGGTTGTTGGTGTCGGTGATGGCAATCGCCGGCTGGCTGTCGCCTGATGCCTTATAGAGGATCTTCTTCAGCGGCAGCGCACCCTCAAGAAGCGAATAGGCCGAATGGACGCGCAGATGAACGAACCCCGGCGTTCCGCCGATGAAACCGTCCTGCTCCATACCCGCCATAACATGCCCTTCCAATCGCCCGAATGAATCGGGAGCATTGTCGGCTTTGTCAGCGATGGTGTCCAGAAGAAGTCCTGCAATCGGACCGCATGGCAGCCATGCGGTCCCCTGAATTCTACATTGCCATGCAGATCAGCGAGAAGCTGGCAACGAACATTGCGATGGAGGTGAATGCTGCGATATCACGGATCATATCAGTCATTTGGCTCTCCTGTGCTCTTATGTTCTTAGTTTGTTCTGATCCTGTTCTGTTGTCAACAGGAATCTTTTCGGCTCTTCTGGCGAAGTTGGAACGGAGAGAACCATGATTAAATTTGTCCTAACAGCCGTACTCAGCGCTGCTTCCGTTTCCGCCGCGGCCGAGCAGATCGATCCGGGCAAGATCATTGGCGGAGCGACGGGGGATTGGAATCACGATGGGGAGGCAGACCTCGCACTTCTGGTAGCGCCGCCGGCGCAAGGGGACGATATCGGCATCTATATTTATCTGAGGGACAAGGACCACGCGCTGCTGACGCTGGCGACACAGGCGCTTGGCAAGGTCTGGGGCAATGGAACCCTGGACGGCATGTTCGGTCAGGACCCGTCGATCGAGCCTTTGCCAAGCGGATCGCTGGCCGTGCACTCGCAGAATTCCGGGATCGGCCGCGATCGCTGGGAACAGACATTGACCCTCGCCTATCGTAACGAGCAGTTCGTCGTCGCGGGATATACGTTCAGCCACTATGACACGCTGGATACCAACGATACCGGCGCCTGCGATTACAACGTGCTGACGGGCAAAGTTACCAGGGATGGCAATGCTTCGAAAATTGATGCCAAGGCGATCTCCATCGCGGAGTGGGACGACGAAGTCGGGCAGAAAGCCTGCGGGCGTACCGATTGAGTTAAACGGCAGCCCGAGGAGTGCTCATGAATATCGAGGAGCGAGATTCGTTCATCGCTGAATCAAAGTCGCAGGCCTACGTTGCGGGCGGTGTCAGGCAAGCGTACAGCCGGACCGGTTCACGTCATCTGCTATAGGCGCGATCCCCGGCGCTATCGATAGCTATTTCGCCGGGACTGAGTTTTCCGGGCAAGAGGTCGTGTGGCTGGAGGAAGAGCCGGTTTGGATGATGAACCATTTCGGCCGGATCGTCCTACCAGAGCTGATCGATTCCTGCAGTGGGCACACCGTCATCACGGCGCGAATGTACGCTCAACATGGCCGCTTCCTGGGCGGGATGGAGTTCAGCCATCTGCTCGGACGGTATACCGATCGCAGCGACGGCGATTGCACACATTTTAGCGGCCCCGAGTTTATCGAGGTCGACGGAAAGGCGTATGAACTCGACTATCGGGGCGGCTTGATCATTCCCTGAGCGATGTCAAACGCCTTAGAAATCCACGACCTTGCCATCGGCGATCGTCACGCGACGATCCATGCGGCGTGCCAGCTCGTGATTGTGCGTCGCAATCAGTGCCGCAAGACCGGACTGACGCACCAGCGCTTCCAGTGCTTCGAAGACGTAGCTTGCCGTTTCCGGATCGAGGTTGCCTGTCGGCTCGTCGGCGAGCAGCAGGCTGGGCGCATTGGCGACGGCGCGGGCGATCGCCACACGCTGCTGCTCACCACCGGAAAGCTCGCCGGGGCGATGCGCACCGCGATGACCGATCCGCATATAGTCCAGCAGTTGCGCGGCCCGTTCCTTTGCCTCGCCGCGCGGCAAACCGGCGATCATCTGAGGCATCATGATATTTTCAATGGCCGAAAACTCTGGCAGCAGATGATGGAACTGGTAGACGAAGCCGATTTCGCCGCGACGGATCGCCGTGCGTTTGTCGTCGGACAGGCCGTTGCACGGGTGGCCGTTGATGCTGACCTCCCCGGCGTCGGGATGTTCCAGCAGACCGGCAAGATGCAGCAACGTCGACTTTCCCGTGCCGGACGGAGCGACGAGCGCGACAATCTCGCCGCTGTTCAGCGTGAAATCGGCTCCCTTGAGGATCGAGAGCACGGTCTCTCCCTGACCGTACTGGCGCTCGACGCCGGAAAGTTTGAGAACAGTATTCCGCTTCATGAAATGAGCATTCCTTATTCGTAGCGCAGGGCCTGGACAGGATCGAGTCTTGAGGCGCGCCAAGCCGGGAAAATCGTTGCGATGAAGGAGAGCGTCAGCGCCATGACCACCACCGAGATCGTTTCGCCGAGATTCATTTCAGCCGGCAACTGGCTGAGGAAGTAGAGCTGCGGGTCGAAAAGAACGGTTCCCGAGATCCAGGAGAAGAACTCCCGGATCTTTTCGATGTTGACGCACACGACGACGCCGAGCAGCACGCCTGCCAGCGTCCCGACGATGCCGATCGCTGCGCCGGTCATGAAGAAGATACGCATGATGGCCCCGGAACTCGCGCCCATTGTGCGCAGGATGGCTATATCGCTGCCCTTGTCCTTCACCAGCATTATCAGACCGGAAATGATGTTCAGCGCAGCTACGAGGACGATCAGCGTCAGGATCATGAACATGACGTTGCGCTCGACCTGAAGAGCCGAGAAAAAGGTCTGGTTGCGCTGGCGCCAATCGGTCACCGCAATCTGCCTTCCCGCCGCCGCTTCGACCTTGGGGCGCAGAGCATCGATGTCATCAGGATTGTCAACGAACAGCTCTATGGATTGAACCAGCCCTTCGGCGTTGAAATAGAGCTGGGCTTCCTCGAGCGGCATATAGATGATGGTCGCATCATATTCCGACATACCGATCTCGAAGATGCCGGAGACTTTGTAGGATTTGACGCGCGGGTTGATGCCCATCGGCGTTACGTCACCTTCAGGTGATATCAGGGTAATGTTGTCGCCGGCCTGAAGCCCCAGCTGGTCGGCCATGCGCGAGCCGATCAGAACGCCCTGCGCGGCCGCGAAGCCAACGAGATCGCCCGACTTGATATTATCCGAGACGGTTTTCACCTTCGATAGGTCTTCAGGACGGATACCGCGGACCAGCGCGCCCGTGCCAGCGCCACCTGCCCCTGACGCCAGCGTCTGGCCTTCGACAAGCGGCAACGCCAGCTTGATGCCGGGGACCGCGGCAAACCGGTCGGTCAGGGAAGCATAATCCGTGAACGGCCCATCCACAGGCTGCACGATCATGTGACCGTTAATGCCCAGAATACGGGAAATCAGCTCCGTTCGAAAGCCGTTCATGACGGCCATGACGATGATGAGGGTCGCAACGCCAAGCATGATCCCGATAAAGGAAAAGCCGGCAATTACCGATATGAACGCCTCCTTGCGGCGCGCACGCAGATAGCGCCAGGCCACAAGTCGCTCGAAGGCGGAAAATGGCCGGCTGGCCGGAGCCGAGCCGGATTCAGAACCCCGCCGGCTCACCGCTGCGTCTGCCATTTCGCCTCCCGCCTTCTTAGCCCAAGAGCTTGTTGATCGCCGCGTCGATGGTCATCGTTTCGCGGACGCCGGTCTTGCGGTATTTGACTTCTACTTCGCCGTTCGCGACCGCACGCGGACCGGCAATGATCTGGACCGGAACGCCGATCAGATCGGCGGTCGCGAACTTGGTTCCGGCGCGATCATCCGTGTCGTCGTAGAGAACCTCCTTGCCGGCCTTCGAAAGCACGGCGTAGATCTTCTCGCATGCAGCGTCGCAGGCAGCATCGCCCGCCTTCATGTTGATTACGACCGTATCGAACGGCGCCACCGACGCCGGCCAGATGATTCCGTTCTCGTCATGCGAGGCTTCGATGATGGCGGGAACAAGGCGAGTCGGGCCGATACCGTAGGAACCCATGTGAACGGCGTGTTCCTTGCCGTCCGGCCCCTGCACTTTCGCACCCATCGGCTCGGAGTATTTCGTGCCGAAGTAGAAGATGTGGCCGACTTCGATACCGCGCGCGGAAAGACGCTCGGTTTCCGGGATGGCGTTGAACGCAGCTTCGTCGTGCATCTCGGATGTAGCTGCGTAGACCGAGGTCCATTTGTCGAAGATCGCCTTCAGCCCCGCGACATCGTCAAAATCGGTATCGACCGCGGGAATATCGAAATTAACAAAATCCCGGTGGCTATAAACTTCGGATTCGCCGGTATCCGCAAGAATAATGAATTCGTGGCTGAGATCGCCACCGATGGGACCGGTGTCGGCCCGCATGGGGATGGCACGCAGGCCGAGACGATCGAATGTGCGCAGGTAGGCAGCGAACATCTTCTTGTAGGAATGTTCAGCGCCTTCGCGCGTCAGATCGAAGGAATAGGCGTCCTTCATCATGAACTCGCGGGAGCGCATGGTGCCGAAACGCGGACGGATCTCGTCGCGGAATTTCAACTGGATGTGATAGAGGTTCAGCGGCAGGTCCTTATAGGACTTGACGTAGGAACGGAAGATATCCGTTACCATCTCCTCGTTGGTCGGTCCGTACAACATCGGACGATCCTGACGGTCCTTGATGCGCAGCATTTCCTTTCCGTATGCATCATAGCGGCCGCTTTCCTGCCAGAGTTCGGCAGACTGCAACGTCGGCATGGACAGCTCGATCGCTCCCGAGCGGTTCTGCTCCTCGCGAATGATGTTGTTTACCTTGTCGAGGACGCGCTTGCCCAAAGGCAGCCAGGAATAGATCCCTTGCGACTGCTGCCGGATCATGCCAGCGCGCAGCATCAGCCGGTGGGAGACGATTTCCGCCTCCTTGGGATTTTCCTTGAGGATGGGCATGAAATAGCGAGACAGACGCATGGCGAATTCCAGAGCTGTTGAGAAACCGCCGGTGGCGGAATCGAAGGCAATCACGAATGTTGGCAGCGTTCATAACCGCTTCGCGACAGGAAGGAAACCCGCGATAGGTTCAAGCGGCCTTCCGTAAAAGCAAGTTCGCCCGCGCGAAAGAGAAAGACCAAGAAAACCGCGGGATTATAATGGCTTGTACGAAATTCTTATCAACAGAAAAAAAATACTAGAGTGTAGCAAAAATGCAAAAAAATCTGGTGACAAAGCTCATTCTTTGAGCTAGCTTGAGCCCACAAAACAGGCAGAGAGGTAAATCTCTGCCGAATTCGCGGTCAAGTCTTGGGAGGATCAGATCTTAGGCGCGCTAGTCGCAGCCCCGGCAACGGTTAAGGATCACGCGATACTTAGAACAAGGCTTTTAGCCTTGTTTTTTTTTGGTTTTTTGCTTCCGCCATCATACTTCAACGCTCACCACCTGCCGTTACGGAAGGTCTGCATTCCGTAACGGCATCTCCATGCCCCAATATGATGACATCTGCGTGACAGCTTGATTTTGCATCTGCCCAAAAGCTGAGCAAACGCCCTCAGACGTTCGAGAACGAAGGGCCGATCTGTGGCAGGGCGTCAAAACCCCATCCGAAGTAGTTGGAAGAGATATACCAGAGCGCATAGATGACGGCCGAGACGATGGTCGTCGTAGAAAAGACAAAGACCGGGCGAAAGCGCGTCGGCGCGCTGTGAACGGTACCCAGCACAATATCATTGTCGTCCGCTTGCGTCCGCAGGCCGATCGGAAGAACGGCAAAGAGGGTGATCCACCAGACGATGAAGTAGACGGCGAAGCCCTGTAAAAATATCTGCAGCATAATATGTCTCGCTGAACGTCTGCGCGATAACCGCGACTTCCGTCCTTATAAATCCGATCGAGCACTAGCTCCAAGCCGCTTCGCACGCTTTCCCGGCATTTGTCGGGATTTGTGTCACTCCGCCGCAGCCTGACCTAGACCTGTTCAAGCTCGATCAAGGTGCCGAAAAAGTCTTTCGGATGCAGGAAGAGCACCGGCTTGCCGTGCGCTCCGATCTGTGGATCGCCGCCGCCAAGGACCCTCGCGCCGGCACGGATCAGATGGTCGCGGGCGGCGATTATGTCAACAACCTCGTAGCAGACGTGGTGCATGCCGCCGGACGGATTCTTCTCCAGGAAAACGGCAATCTGCGAACCCGCTCCGAGAGGCTCCAGGAGTTCAATTTTCGTATTCGGCAGCTCCACGAACACCACCGTAACGCCATGCTCCGGCAGAGCTTGGGGCAATGACACGATCGCTCCGAGCGTATCTCGATAAACGGCAGTCGCTGACGCCAGGTTCGGTACGGCGAGTGCGACATGGTTGACGCGGCCGAGCATCGGTCAGACCTTGTTGACGAAAACAGTAACGAGCGGCTTCTTGCCCCAGATCTGGTTCGCAGCCGCGCGAATGGCGCGACGGGCGGACTCTTGCAGCAGATCCAGATCCTTGCGGCGGGCACGCGGAATGCTCTCAATGGCGCCGACAGCAGCGTCATAAAGCGCATCTTCCATCTCGTCGCCTTCATCGTCGTAAACAGGCAGACCGATGGCGACGAGATCCGGCTCGCCGACAATGTCATAGCGACCGTCGATGACGAGGTTGAAAGCGACATGGCCGACGTAGGAGAGCTTCTTGCGCTCGCCTATGCCCATTTCGTCGAAATCACCAATCAGCGTGCCGTCTTTGTAGATTCGCCCATGCGGCGCCTCGTCGATCACCTCGACGGGGCCCGGGGCAAGCCGCAGGACATCGCCGTTGCGGACGCGCGGGACGATACCGATACCCGACTGTTCCGCCAACTCCTTGTGGGCCGTCAAATGCGTTGCCTCGCCGTGGACGGGCACGACGATCTTCGGGCGGGTCCATTCATACATCTTCTGCAGCTCGTTGCGGCGCGGATGGCCGGAAACGTGGACCAGCGCCTCGCTGTCGGTGATGCAGTGAACCCCCTGTTCGACGAGACCGTTCTTGATGTCCTGGATAGCCTTTTCATTGCCCGGAATGGCGCGTGACGAGAAGACGACGATGTCGCCCGCTGCAAGCGCGACATTGCGCATTTCGTCACGGGAGAGCTTAGCGAGTGCCGCGCGCGACTCACCCTGGCTTCCCGTCAAAATGACCACGACCTTGTCGCGTGGGATATAGCCGTATTCCTCTTCGGAGATGAACGGCTTTACGCCCTCCATAATGCCGATGTCGCGCGACACGTCGACGACGCGCTTCAGCGAACTTCCGAGCAGCAGGACTTCGCGACCCGCGGCCTCCGCGGCTTCGGCGATCGTTCTGATACGACCGACGTTCGACGAAAACGTGGTGACGGCGACGCGGCCCTCGGCATTCTCGATGATCTTGCGCAGGCTTTCGGAGACATCCTTCTCGGAGGGCGAGACGCCGTCGCGCAGCGCATTGGTGGAGTCGCACATCAGCGCCAACACACCTTCGTCGCCCAGCTGGCGGAAGCGCGTTTCGTCGGTCAGCGGACCCAGCGATGGTTCGTGGTCGATCTTCCAGTCGCCGGTATGGATGACATTGCCCGCCGGCGTGCGGATCATCAGCGACATAGGCTCGGGGATGGAGTGGTTGACGCCCACGCCTTCAATGCTGAACGGTCCGACGTTGATCGTATCGCCAGCGGTAAACGGCGTAATCGGAATTTCACCGATCGCCGCTTTCTCGTAACTCCTCTTGGCCTCCAACAGGCCGGCTGTGAATTTCGAGGCATAAACAGGAACATTGAGGCCGGGCCATAGGTCGGCCAGCGCGCCGTAGTGATCCTCGTGCGCGTGGGTGATAATGATCGCCTTCAGGCTCTTGCGCTGTTTGGCGAGAAAGCGGATGTCGGGCAACACCAGATCGACGCCGGGAAGATCCGGCCCCGGGAAAGTCACGCCGCAGTCGACCATGATCCACTGGCGTTGCTCGGACGGGCCGTAGCCGTAAAGGGCGAGGTTCATACCGATCTCGCCGACGCCGCCCAAAGGCAGAAATACCAGTTCGTCCTGCTTCGCCATAGTCTTCGTTTTTCCAATCATCCAAAGAAGACATCGCCGGCGGCGATCGTCATCATCCTGCCTGCCCCAGTATCGAGCATCAACAGGCCATTATCATCAATTCCGGCGAAGTGGCCGGAAATCGACCGGTCCGGCAGGTTGACCGTTATTTTTTCGCCTATGCCGCACGCCACCTCGCGCCAGCGGGCGGTGATTTCCCGAATGCCGCGACCGCGATCCCAGGCACCTAGCATCTCTGCCATCGAGGCAAAGAGGTGCGCAAAGAGCTCCTCGGGCGAGGCCGCGCTTCCCTGTTCCCGAATGCAGGTCACGGGATAGAGCGGATTGTCCGGCATGACGGCGACATTGACGCCGATACCGATAACTAACGCATGGCGGCCATCGGGCAGGCTTTCGCCCTCGACAAGAATGCCGCAGGTCTTCTTGCGTCCGATCAGAATATCGTTCGGCCACTTTACCTCGAGCCGTTCAGCCTGCGGAGGAAGTACCTGGCGGATCGCATGATGCACAGCAACGGCTACGGCGAGCGGAAGGGAACCAAGGCGCTCCATCGGAGCAGGATCGATCAAGAGCAGCGAGGCATAAAGATTGCCCCGCTCCGAGACCCAGGGCCGCCCTCGGCGGCCGCGGCCGCCGGTCTGTCGTTCCGCTGTCACCCAGAGGAGGCCGCGGTCCCCTGCCCGAGCCCGGGCAAGGCATTCGCTATTGGTGGACGATGTCTCCGACAGAGCCTCGTGCCTGATATCGTCGAGCGACATCCGGCGCCGTGCCTCGAACCTCATCAGAACAGCGTCGCGGCAGCGAGTTCGGCCGCACCGCCAATCGGACCGCCGATGAGGACATAGGCGAGAACGAAGAGGCCGGAAACGCCAAAGACCAGGCGCAGCGAACCTGAAACGCGGGCGAACTCGCCTGTCGCTTCATCGAACCACATCAGCTTGATGACGCGCAGGTAGTAGTATGCGCCGACGACCGATGCGAGCACGCCGATGATGGCCAGTGCATAGAGCTTTGCTTCAATCGCCGCGATGAAGACGAAGTACTTCCCGAAGAAGCCTGCGAGCGGCGGAATACCGGCCAGCGAGAACATGAGAACGGTCAGCACGGTCGCCATGAAGGGATTCGTGGTCGAGAGTCCCGCAAGGTCGCTGACGCTTTCAACCATGGTGCCGTCCTTGCGCCGCATCGACATGATGATCGCAAAACTGCCCAGCGTCATGACCATGTAGATCACCATGTACAGCATCACGCCCGAGACGCCCGTCTGCGTGCCAGCGGCAAGGCCGACGAGCGCATAGCCCATGTGGCCGATCGAAGAGTAGGCCATCAGTCGCTTGATGTTCTTCTGGCCGATTGCGGCGAAGGAGCCGAGCAGCATCGAGGCGATCGAGATGAAGACAACGACCTGCTGCCAGTCCGCGAGGACCGGCTGGAAAGCAGTGATGACGATACGGGTCATCATCGCCATCGCGGCAATCTTCGGGGCGCTTGCGAGGAAGGCCGTGACCGGCGTCGGTGCACCTTCATAGACGTCAGGTGTCCACATGTGGAACGGAACGGCCGAGATTTTGAAGGCGATGCCGGCCAAGATGAAGACGAGGCCGAAGATCAGGCCAAGCGAACGAGCCCCGTCGACGGTGAGAGCATGGGCGACATCAACGAAGTTCGTATGACCGGTGAAACCGTAGACCAGCGACATGCCGTAAAGCAGCATGCCCGAGGACAACGCGCCGAGCACGAAGTACTTCAACCCTGCTTCCGTCGACTTCACGCTGTCTCGGTTGATCGCGGCAATCACGTAGATGGCAAGCGACTGCAGTTCGAGGCCGAGGTAGAGCGAAATCAAGTTATTCGCGGAGATCATCAGCAAAATGCCGAGCGTGCAGAGCACGAGCAGAACCGGGAACTCGAACTTGTCGAGCTGGTTCTCCTTGGCAAGGCCGAGCGACATGAAGAGCGTCACGAAGGAACCAATCAGCGCCGTTATCTTCATGAACCGGCCAAAGCCGTCTGACAGAAAGACGCCGCCATAGGCGAGGCCTTCGCTCGGCACGAAGACGAGCCAGAGCGTGGCGGCCGCGATGACGATCAGCGCGAGAACGCTGACCATGCGGCCTGAGCGTTCGCCCGAAAAGACGCCGATCATCAGCAGAACCAGGGCACCGACCGCGAGGATCAGCTCCGGAATTGAAAGATGCAGGCTTGCGAGAATTGTTTCAGAGGTCATGTCCCAAAAGTCCCGTCATCATTTCATCGACAGCGCAACATCCTGCGCTGCCTGGACTGCGGCTGAATAGCTGTGAACCAGTTGATCGACAGACGCAGCGGTCACGTCGAATACCGGAGCCGGATAGACGCCGAAGAAGAGTGTGAGTGCGATCATCGGATAGAGGATGAGCTGTTCGCGCGGCGTGAGGTCGAGGAGAGCCTTGAGCTTTTCCTTTTCAAGCGCGCCGAAGATCACGCGACGATAGAGCCAAAGTGCGTAGGCAGCCGACAGGATAACGCCCGTCGCGGCAAAGAGCGCAACCCAGCTGTTGACGCGGAAGACACCGATCAGCGTTAGGAATTCACCGACGAAGCCCGACGTACCGGGAAGGCCAACGTTGGCCATCGTGAAAACCATCATCGCAACGGCATACTTCGGCATGTTGTTGACCAGGCCGCCATAGGCCGCGATCTCGCGGGTATGGGTGCGGTCGTAGACAACGCCGACGCAGAGGAAGAGCGCGCCCGAAACGATACCGTGCGACAACATCTGGAAGATCGAGCCCTGCAGACCCTGCGCATTGGCAGCGAAGATTCCCATCGTCACGTATCCCATGTGGGCGACCGACGAGTAGGCGATCAGCTTCTTGATGTCGTCCTGCATCAGCGCAACCAGCGAAGTGTAAATGATGGCGATGACCGACAGCGCGAAGACCATCGGCGCGAAGTAGTCAGAGGCGACGGGGAACATGCCGAGCGAGAAGCGGATCAGGCCGTAGCCACCGAGCTTCAGGAGCACGCCCGCCAGGATGACCGAACCTGCCGTCGGCGCCTGAACGTGGGCGTCGGGAAGCCATGTGTGGACGGGCCACATCGGCATCTTAACCGCGAACGAGGCGAAGAAGGCAAGCCATAGCCAGGTCTGCATCTGCGGCGGGAACTTGTAGGCCAGCAGCGCCGGAATATCCGTCGTGCCGGCCTGCCAGTACATCGCCATGATGGCGAGCAGCATCAGCACCGAGCCAAGCAACGTGTAGAGGAAGAACTTATAGCTGGCGTAGACGCGATCCTTGCCGCCCCAGACGCCGATGATGAGGAACATCGGGATTAGGCCCGCTTCGAAGAAGACGTAGAAGAGAACGATATCGAGCGACACGAAGACGCCGACCATCATCACTTCAAGCACCAGGAAGGCGATCATGTATTCCTTCAGGCGCTTCTCGACGGCGAACCAGCTGGCCAGCACGCAAAAGGGCATGAGGAAGGTCGACAGGATCACGAACAGCATGGAAATACCGTCGATACCCATGTGATAGCTGATGCCGGTGCCGAGCCAGCCGTGCTTTTCGATCATCTGGAAGCCGGGGTTCGCGTTATCGAAGCCGATCCAGATGAAGAGCGAGACGATGAAGGTGACGACTGTGGTGAGCAACGCGATGTTGAGCACGTTGCGGCGACCGCTGGGACCGTTCTCGTTCATCAGAAGCAGGAGCACCACGCCGACGAACGGCAGAAAGGTGACCGTGGAAAGAATAGGCCAATCGGTCATCAGAGGGCACTCCCGAGCATCATCCAGGTAACGAGCGCAGCGATGCCGATCAGCATGGCGAACGCGTAGTGATAGAGGTAACCGGTCTGCAGACGGACCACGCGGTTGGTGACGTCGACGACGCGTGCCGCAATGCCGTTGGGTCCGTAGGTGTCGATAACGCCGACGTCGCCCTTCTTCCACAGGAAGCGCCCAAGCGCCTTTGCCGAGCGGACGAAGAGGAAGTCGTAGAGCTCATCGAAATACCACTTGTTCAAGAGGAACTGGTAGAGCACGCGGTGTTGCTTGGCGAGGACAGCCGGCGTCGACGGCGACTTGATGTACATGTACCAGGCCGTAACGAAACCGATGATCATCGCGATGAAAGGGCTGAGCGCAACAAGAGCCGGGACGTGATGGAAATGCTCCAGCAGTTCGTTTTCCTTCGACGTGAAGAGCGCGCCCTTCCAGAACTCGGCATACTCCTCGCCGTAGAATCGGCCTTCAAACAGGAAGCCAGCGGCGACAGCGCCAATCGCCAGGATGTAGAGCGGCACCAGCATGACCTGCGGCGATTCGTGCACGTGATGCATGACCTCGTGCGAAGCGCGGGGCTTGCCATAGAAGGTCATGAAGATCAAGCGCCAGGAATAGAAGCTGGTGAAGAGAGCTGCAATCACAAGCATTGCGAAGGCGAAGCCTGCGACGGGAGAGTGAGAAGCATACGCTGCCTCGATGATCACGTCCTTCGAGAAGAAGCCCGCAAAGCCGACCGGGGTGAACGGAATGCCGACACCGGTGATGGCGAGCGTGCCGATGATCATCATGGCGAAGGTCGTCTTAATGTGCGGGCGCAGGCCACCCATGTAACGCATGTCTTGCTCGCCGTCGACGGCATGGATGACCGAGCCGGCGCAAAGGAACAGAAGGGCCTTGAAGAAAGCATGCGTAAAGAGATGGAAGATAGCCGCGCCATAGGCGCCGACGCCAAGCGCCACGAACATGTAGCCGAGCTGCGAACAGGTCGAATAGGCGATGACGCGCTTGATGTCGTTCTGCACGAGGCCGACGGTTGCGGCGAAGAAGGCAGTGATGGCGCCAATGACGGTCACCACAACCAGAGCATCAGGCGATAGCTCGAACAATGGCGACATGCGGGCGACAAGGAAAACGCCGGCGGTGACCATGGTTGCGGCATGGATCAGTGCCGAAACCGGCGTAGGGCCTTCCATGGCATCCGGCAGCCAGGTGTGGAGCAGGAACTGCGCCGACTTGCCCATCGCGCCCATGAAGAGCAGTAGGCAGGCGCCAGTCAGCGCATGCGCCTTGTCGAGATGCATACCGAAGAGGTTGAGAACGATTTCGCCGCCCTCGCCGCCACCTTCCGCCGGGGCAAAGCTCGCGGCATTGGCGAAGATGGTATCGAAATTGATCGCGCCGAAGAGAACGAAGAGACTGGCAATACCGAGGATGAAGCCGAAGTCGCCGACGCGGTTGACGATAAAGGCCTTGATGGCGGCTGCATTCGCCGACGGCTTTTTGAACCAGAAGCCGATGAGCAGATAAGAGGCCAGACCAACACCTTCCCAGCCGAAGAACATCTGGGCGAGATTATCGGACGTCACCAGCATCAGCATGGCGAAGGTGAAGAGTGAGAGGTAAGCGAAGAAGCGCGGGCGATGCGGGTCATGATGCATGTACCCGATCGAATAGACGTGAACCAGAGTCGAGACCGTGTTGACGACGATCAGCATGACCGAGGTCAGCGTATCGATGCGCAGTGCCCAGGAGACGTCGATGCCGCCGGACTGGATCCAGCGCAGCACCTCGACCTTGACCGGGCCTCCTTCGTGGTGGCCCATGCCGACTGTGAAGAAGACGTACCAGGACAGGACCGCGGCAATCACCATGAAGCCGGTGGTTACAAATTCCGATGCCTTGGCGCCGATCGCGCGGCCAAAAAGGCCGGCGATGACAGCCCCAATCAGGGGAAGAAAGACGATAGCCTTATATAAAAACATAGCGTTATCAGCCCTTCATCATATTGACGTCTTCCACGGCGATGGAGCCGCGGTTGCGGTAGAAGACGACGAGAATTGCGAGACCGATGGCCGCTTCAGCAGCAGCGACGGTCAGAATGAACAATGCGAAGACTTGGCCGACGATGTCATTCAGGAACGACGAGAACGCAACCATGTTGATGTTGACCGCAAGCAGAATAAGCTCGATCGACATCAGAATGACGATGATGTTCTTCCGGTTCAGGAAGATGCCGAAGACGCCGAGCGTGAAGAGGATGGCGCTGACCGTCAGGTAATGGGAAAGTCCGATGACCATTGTATTTTTCCTTAAGCTCGCGCCTGCCTCAAAGACCCTGCCCAGGCTTCACCGTGACCACCTCGACGGCGGTCTTCGGGTTGCGGGCAACCTGATCGGCAATGTTCTGCCGCTTGACGTGCGTCCGGTGCTTCAGCGTCAGGACAATAGCCCCGATCATCGCAACGAGCAGCACGAGGCCGGCGACCTGGAAGAAGTAGACGTAATTCGTGTACAGCACATCGCCGAGAGCAGCGGTGTTCGTCCGCACGGTGATGGCCGGAATCGGCATAGCGACCGACTTGGCGACCTCCGGCGAAATGACGGTTCCGCCGACGACAACGATCAGTTCGGCCGCGAGGATCACCCCGATCAGCGCGCCGATCGGCGCATATTCAAGAACGCCCGCGCGCAGCTCAGTGAAGTCGATGTCGAGCATCATGACCACAAAGAGGAAGAGAACGGCCACGGCGCCGACATATACGACGAGCAGGATCATCGCCAGGAATTCGGCGCCGAGCAGCAGGAACAGGCCAGCCGCGTTAAAGAAAACCAGAATCAGGAAGAGAACCGAATGAACCGGGTTCTTCGACCAGATAACCATGAACGCCGACGCTATCGCGATGAAGGCGAAAAGATAGAAAAAAAGAGCCTGCAGACCCATGTTGGTGCCTTTTTCATCTTCCCCCGGGCAGCCGGGAGTTTCCCTGCCCGATGAAGCTTCGCGCGGACATATCCAGCAAAGCCTAGGTGCATATTGACCGGAAGACGCGCTGTGCAGCCTCTTCCGGCATTTTCAAGTCGATCAGCGGTACGGAGAGTCCAACGCGATGTTGCGCGCGATTTCGCGTTCCCACCGGTCGCCGTTCTCCAGAAGCCGCGCCTTGTCGAAGTAGAGCTCTTCGCGGGTTTCCGTGGCAAATTCGAAATTCGGGCCTTCGACAATCGCATCGACCGGGCATGCCTCCTGGCAGAAGCCGCAGTAGATGCACTTCACCATGTCGATATCGTAACGCACCGTGCGGCGCGTACCATCGTTGCGGCGTGGGCCGGCTTCGATGGTGATCGCCTGGGCAGGACAGATCGCCTCGCAAAGCTTGCAGGCGATGCAGCGCTCCTCGCCGTTGGGATAACGGCGCAATGCGTGTTCACCACGGAAGCGCGGGCTGACGGGACCCTTCTCGAAGGGATAGTTGATTGTTGCCTTCTGCTTAAAAATGTACCGAAAGGTCAGCCAGAACGCACTGACGAATTCCTTCAGGAACAGCGAGCTGACAGCGTTGGACAAGCCTGCCATCTTCAACCTCCAAAATTGCTAGAAACGAGGGCCGGCATAATCACGAACCCATCAGCTTCAGCACGAATGCAACAATGACGACCATTGCGAGCGACAGCGGAAGGAAGACCTTCCAGCCGAGGCGCATGAGCTGGTCGTAGCGATAGCGGGGAACGAATGCCTTGACCATCGCGAACATGAAGAACACCAGGCACGACTTAAGCATGAACCAGATGATACCCGGAACCCAATTCAGGAACCACACGTCAACCGGCGGCAGCCAGCCTCCGAGGAACAGGATCGTCGTCAGCGAGCACATCAGGACGATGGCTGCGTATTCGCCGAGCATGAACATCATGTAGAGCGCGGAGCCATACTCAACCATGAAGCCGGCGACGAGTTCCGATTCCGCTTCCGGAAGGTCGAAGGGCGGGCGGTTCGTCTCAGCTAGCGCCGAAATGAAGAAGATGATGAACATCGGGAACAGTGCCAGCCAATGCCAGTCCAGGAAGGACGCCGGCAGACCGAGGCGTGTTCCAAGACCGCTCTGCTGAGCGTGAACTATATCCGTGAGGTTCAGCGAACCCACGCAAAGCAGGACGGTGACGATGACGAAGCCAATGGAGACTTCGTAGGAGACCATCTGTGCAGCGGAGCGAAGCGCACCGAGGAAGGGATACTTCGAGTTCGAAGCCCAGCCGCCCATGATGACGCCGTACACTTCGAGAGACGAAATCGCAAAGATGTAGAGAACGCCGACGTTGATGTTGGAAATCACCCAGCCATCGGCAAACGGCACTACAGCCCAGGTCGACAGCGCCAGCAGCACGGTCACAAGCGGGGCAAGCAGGAAGACAGCCTTGTCGGCACCGGCAGGAATTACGGGTTCCTTGAAGACGAACTTCAAAAGATCGGCGAAGGACTGGAAAAGACCGAACGGACCTACCACATTCGGACCACGGCGCAGTTGGACGGCTGCCCAGATCTTGCGGTCGGCCAACAAGATGTAGGCGATGAAGACGAGGAGGCAGACGAGGACGAGAAGCGACTGAGCGACCATGATGAGGCCGGGCCAGACGTATGTTGAAAAGAACGATTCCATAGTCCCCTGCCCTTACTCTGCCGCGACTTTGAAGTTGTTGCGGGCCAATGCCGAGCACTCGGCCATGACAGCCGAAGCGCGCGCGATTGGGTTCGTCAAATAGAAGTCTTTCACAGGCGACGCAAACCCGGATTTGTTCATCTTGCCGGCTTTTTTCGCAACTGCGGCAATTTTGGCGCTGTCGCTTTCGGCAATCTCGTCGAGCGCTGCGAAATGCGGGAACGCCGCATACAGCCGGGCACGCAATTGGCTAAGCGAATCAAACGGAAGCTTCTTGCCGAGCACGTCGGATAGCGCCCGGATGATTGCCCAGTCTTCGCGAGCATCGCCCGGTGCAAAGCCGGCGCGATTGCTCATCTGCACGCGGCCTTCGGTGTTGACCCAGGTGCCCGACTTCTCGGTGTAGGCAGCAGCCGGTAGAATGACGTCGGAGTTCTGCGCGCCCTCGTCGCCGTGCGAGCCGATGTAGACCGTGAGCTTCGCCTTCTTCGCCGTGAAGTTCAGTTCGTCGGCACCGAGCAGGAAGAGTACGTCCATCGAGGTCAGCATTTCGGCAACGTTGACGCCCTTTGCGCCCGGCACGAAGCCGAGGTCAAGACCGCCGACGCGCGAGGCTGCGGTGTGAAGGACGGCAAAGCCATTCCAGCCTTCGACGACCGCGCCGACATTGCCGGCGAGCTTTGCGGCACTTGCGAGCACGCCGGAGCCATCGGAGCGCGAAAGAGCGCCTTGGCCGATGATGATCATCGGCTTCTTGGCCTCCGTCAGAACCTTGGCGAAGGCATGGTTGCCATCGACCAGATCCTTCAGCGTATCCGGACCGGAGCCCAGGTATTCGTAATTGTAGCGAAGTTCGCCGCCCTCGCCGATCACGCCGATCGGGAAGTTGCCGCGACGCCAGCGCTTGCGGATGCGGGCGTTGAGAACGGCCGCTTCGAAGCGCGGGTTGGAGCCGATGATGAGAAGAGCGTCAGCCTGCTCGATGCCTTCGATCGTCGGATTGAAGACGTAGCTCGCGCGGCCGAGCGATGGATCAAGTGCCGTCCCATCCTGGCGACAGTCGAGGTTCACGGAACCAAGCGACCTCACCAGCTCGGAGAGCGCGTACATTTCTTCGACGGAGGCGAGGTCGCCCGCGATCGCGCCGATCCTCTCGCCAGATGTCGCCGAAACAGCCGCCGTGATCGCGCCAAAGGCTTCTGCCCAAGTGGCAGGCTGCAGGCGCCCGCCCTTGCGGACGTAAGGCTTGTCCAGGCGCTGCGTCTTCAGGCCATCCCAGATGAACCGGCTCTTGTCGGAGATCCACTCCTCATTGATCTGGTCGTTGACGCGCGGCAGAACGCGCATGACTTCGCGGCCGCGCGTATCGACGCGGATCGCCGAACCAAGCGCGTCCATGACGTCGATCGATTCGGTTTTGTTCAGCTCCCAGGGACGTGCCGTGAAGGCGAAAGGCTTGGAGGTGAGCGCGCCGACCGGGCAGAGGTCAACCACGTTGCCCTGCAGCTCGGAGGTCATCGCCTGTTCGAGGTAAGTGGTGATCTCGGCGTCTTCGCCGCGGCCGATCAGGCCGAGTTCGGCAATGCCGGCAACCTCGGTCGTAAAGCGAACGCAGCGCGTGCAGTGGATGCAGCGGTTCATCACCGTCTTGACGAGCGGGCCGATGTACTTGTCTTCGACGGCGCGCTTGTCTTCCTGATATCGCGAGCTATCGATGCCGAAGGCCATTGCCTGGTCCTGCAGGTCGCATTCGCCACCCTGATCACAGATCGGGCAATCCAACGGATGGTTGATCAGCAGGAATTCCATCACGCCTTCGCGGGCTTTCTTGACCATCGGCGTGTTGGTGAACACCTCCGGCAGCTCGCCGTTCGGGCCGCCACGAATATCGCGCACGCCCATAGCGCAGGATGCCTGCGGCTTCGGCGGGCCACCCTTGACCTCGACGAGGCACATGCGGCAATTGCCGGCAACCGAAAGGCGTTCATGGAAGCAGAAGCGCGGAACTTCAGCACCGGCTTCCTCACACGCCTGAATGAGGGTGTAATGATCCGGGACTTCGATCTCGTTACCGTCAATCTTCAGTTTTGCCATCGTCACTCAGTCCTGTTTTCCGTTTGCCGGATGGCGGCAAACAAACCTAATTTGCAACGCATCCACTGCCAGGCCGGATTTTTATCCCGCTAGCACCGGTATCGTCCCAATTCTATCCTCCGACCCCAAAGGATCGGCACCCGGCCTTCGCAGCGTGAGGCCCTGCCCATACGCTATCCTGCCCTAGCGTCTGCTTCGGCCCATTCACGTCGGCCGAAAATTCAAGTCCGCTTCCGGCCCTTCGCCGCAAGTTCCTTAGCCTGTGTCGTCCAGCCATCGCGTGCGATACGGCCGCCAAAGCCGAGCTCTGCATCGATCCGGGCGATATCGTCGTCCGTCCATGCGGCAATGTCCCCGAAGGTGCGGACGCCCTTGGCATTCAGCACCTGCTCCAGCTTCGGGCCGACGCCCGGGATCTGCTTCAGATCGTCCGCTTTCCGGCCCCGGGATGTCGACTTCGCCTTTGTGGCCGCCACGCCGGCGACCGGCTCGGACACCGGGACGACCAGTTTCACTTTGCTCGCCACTTTCCTTACGGGTGCCGAGCGAATGTTCTCAGGCTTGACCACGATTTCAGGCTTCGCCTCTTCAGGCGGCGTCTCATCGAGAACGGCCTTCAGCTTGTTGGAGGCTTCCATCGCGCCTTGCAGGGCGCCGAAGAACGCGCCAGCCATCTGGGACGAAAACCCGAAACCGATCGCTGTCGCAGCGGCCATCGCCGCAGCCGGATTGACCATAAGCGGCGGCAACGGCAATGCGCGGGCATTTTCCAGCATCTCGGCAGCAAGACGGCTGAAGTCAGCCGAAAAATCGACCGCTCCTTCCTTATCAGTGCTGTCGGGCGCCTTCGTCATCATCAGCCTTATTCTGCGGCCTCGAGAACCGCACCGTGATCCATCGCGCTCGCTGTATACTGGTCGATGCGTGCTTCGATCTCAGGACGGAAATTACGGATCAGGCCCTGCACCGGCCACGCAGCGGCATCGCCGAGCGCACAAATAGTGTGGCCTTCGATCTGTTTGGTAACCTGGAACAGCATGTCGATTTCGCGCTTCTGGGCGTTGCCCTTTGCCATGCGCTCCATGACCCGCCACATCCAGCCGGTACCTTCACGACACGGCGTGCACTGGCCGCAGCTCTCGTGCTTGAAGAAAGCAGAGATGCGGGCGATCGCCTTGATGACGTCGGTAGACTTGTCCATGACGATCGAGGCGGCCGTTCCGAAGGAGGAACCGACCGCGCGCAGACCATCGAAGTCCATCGGGCAATCGATGATGTCCTTGGCAGGAACGATCGGGCACGACGCACCGCCCGGAATGACGGCAAGCAGGTTGTCCCAACCGCCGCGGATACCGCCGGCGTGCTTGTCGACGAGTTCACGGAAGGTGATGCCCATTTCCTCTTCGACCGTGCACGGCTTGTTGACGTGGCCGGAGAGCATGAACAGCTTTGTACCGACGTTGTTCGGACGACCGAGTGCAGAAAACCAGCCAGCGCCACGGCGCAGGATGGTAGGAGCAACTGCGATCGATTCGACGTTATTGACAGTCGTCGGGCAGCCGTAGAGGCCCATGTTTGCCGGGAACGGCGGCTTCAGACGCGGCTGGCCCTTCTTGCCTTCGAGGCTTTCGAGCAAGGCGGTCTCTTCGCCACAGATGTAGGCGCCGGCGCCGTGATGAACATAGATATCAATGGGGTAGCCGAGCTTGTTGCTCTTGCCCAGCAGACCGTAGTCGTAGCATTCGTCGATCGCGGCTTGCAGCGCCTCGCGTTCGCGGATGTATTCGCCACGCACGTAGATGTAGGCTGCATTCGCACCCATGGCGAAGCTCGCAATCACGCAGCCTTCGATCAGCGTATGCGGATCGTGGCGCATGATGTCGCGGTCTTTGCAGGTGCCCGGTTCCGACTCGTCGGCATTGACGACGAGGTAGTGCGGTCGGCCATCGCTTTCCTTGGGCATGAAGGACCACTTGAGACCGGTTGGGAAGCCTGCGCCACCGCGTCCGCGAAGGCCTGATGCCTTCATCTCGTTGATGATCCAGTCGCGACCCTTTTCGAGGATCTGCTTGGTGCCATCCCAGTGGCCGCGGCTCATCGCGCCCTTCAGGGACTTGTCCTTGAGGCCGTAGATATTGGTAAAGATGCGGTCTTTATCTTGTAACATGCTTCACCTCTTACCGCGGCTTCTTACCGAAGACCTTGATATATTCCGCTTCACCGCCCTTGGCGAGCGCCTTGGCCTGCTTGACCCAATCGTCGTGCTCGATGCGGCCTTTGAAGTTCAGGTAGCCGTCGACCCATTCACGCTCGGCTTTCTTCCAGCTCGCGACCTGCGCAAAGGTGAAGATGCCGAGTTCGTGGAGCGTACCTTCGATCTTAGGACCAACGCCCGCGATCAGCTTCAGATCGTCCGGAGCAGCAGGCTTGTCGATTCCTGCCGGACGGTTCTTGTCGGTGAGCGCAGGCTTCTCTGCCGTTGCTGCAGGCATAACGACGGCTGCCGCAGCGGCCTGTTCCTCGACAGCCTTGACGTTCTTCGCGGCGGCCTTCGGCGCCGTTACCGGCGTCTTCAGTGCAGCGTTGGTCTCAGCGTCGGTGCTTTTCGGGCGAGCGGCTTCAGACGGAGGAACTGGCGCAGCGTCGACTTTTGCCGTCGCGGCTTCGGCTACAGCCTTCTTGGCGGAAGCCTTCTTCGCCTTGGGCTCTGCATCCGTCAGCGTCGTCGGACCGCCTTCGGGCGACGAAAAGTGGCGGTGGATCTGTGGGCCCGGCGTGATGCTCGCGCCGTTGCCGGCGTCAAACGTATCGATGATCTCTTCCAGGCGTTCCGGCGTCAGATCCTCAAAGGTGTCCTTGCCGATCATGACCATCGGCGCATTGACGCATGCCCCCAGACATTCGACTTCTTCCCAAGACAGCGTGCCTTCGGCATTGCGCGCGAACGGATGATGGTGGATCTTGCTCTTGCAGACCGACATAAGGCCTTCCGAACCGCGCAGCATGCAGGGCGTGGTGCCGCAAACCTGAATGTGAGCGCGCGTCCCGACCGGGTTCAGCTGGAACTGGGTGTAAAAAGTCGCGACCTCGAGGACACGAATGTAAGCCATATCCAGCATGTCCGCGACCTTTTCGATCGCGGCGCGGGTGACCCAGCCATCCTGCTCTTGAGCCCGCATCAATAGCGGAATGACCGCCGATTGCTGACGGCCCGCGGGATATTTCTGGATCGTCTTATCCACCCAGGCGGCATTTTCCTCGCTGAAGGAAAACGCGGCTGGCTGGAATTGATCTTCGGCTAGTCGACGAACGGACATTCTTCCTCACGCCTTGTCAGTTTAGGGTCCCACACTGCGATGCCGTCAGAGACTTCATCTCGCAAGCGTAGGCCGACTGGTCTTTTTGCAAAAACACAACGAATTTGCCGCCATTCGGAACGGCGGCCTTGATTTCATAGCCCTTGGACAGCAACTCGCCCATGGAAGCCTTTGCCGTCGGCGGCGTTGCCTCCTCCTGGCCCAGTTTGGGACCCATTCCACCAACGTCCTGGGCGTGAGCCCCGGATGCAGCGAGAAGAACAACAGCAACGAGCGGCAGCAGACGCATCAGCGGTCGACCTCGCCGAACACGATGTCGAGCGAGCCGAGAACAGCCGTCACGTCCGCGAGCATATGGCCCTTGCAGAGGAAATCCATCGCCTGAAGATGAGCATAGCCCGGTGCGCGGATCTTGCAGCGGTAAGGCTTGTTACTGCCGTCGGAGATGACGTACACGCCGAACTCGCCCTTCGGCGCTTCGACGGCCGCGTACACTTCGCCGGCCGGCACGTGATAGCCCTCGGTGTAGAGCTTGAAATGGTGGATGAGCGCTTCCATCGAGCGCTTCATCTCGCCGCGCTTCGGCGGCACGACCTTACCGTCGATCGACGACACCGGTCCGGTCTTCGCATCGCCCATCAGCCGCTCGACGCACTGCTTCATGATGCGGACGGACTGGCGCATTTCAATCATTCGGATCAGGTAGCGATCGTAGCAGTCACCGTTCTTACCGATCGCGATATCGAATTCCATGTCGTTGTAGCATTCGTAGGGCTGCGAACGGCGCAGATCCCATGCAGCGCCCGAACCGCGAACCATGACGCCAGAGAAGCCCCAGGACCATGCATCTTCCAACGAGACGACGCCGATGTCGACGTTGCGCTGCTTGAAAATGCGGTTGTGGGTCAGCAGGCCTTCGATGTCGTCCAGGATCTTCAGGAAAGGATCGCACCACTTGCCGATATCCTCAACCAGTTCCGGCGGAATGTCCTGATGGACGCCGCCAGGGCGGAAGTAGGCCGAGTGCATGCGGGCGCCGCAGGCGCGCTCGTAAAACACCATGAGCTTTTCACGCTCTTCGAAGCCCCAGACCGGCGGCGTCATTGCGCCAACGTCCATGGCCTGAGTCGTGACGTTCATGATGTGCGACAGGATACGGCCGATTTCCGAGTAGAGAACCCGGATCAACTGACCGCGGATCGGAATTTCGAGCTTCAGCATCTTCTCGACGGCAAGCGCGAAGGCATGTTCCTGGTTCATCGGCGCGACGTAGTCGAGGCGGTCGAAATAGGGAACGGCCTGCAGATAGGTCTTCGATTCGATCAGCTTCTCAGTGCCGCGATGCAGAAGGCCGATATGCGGATCGACGCGCTCGATAATTTCGCCGTCGAGTTCAAGAACGAGACGCAAAACACCGTGCGCGGACGGGTGTTCCGGTCCGAAATTGATCGTAAAGTTGCGAACGTTATGTTCAGTCATAGCGACGCGCTCCGCGCTGGCAATTGGCATAAGACGGCGAACCGAGAGGCATCAAGAGATACGAGCCTCATCGTTATTTCCCCGCCTTCTCGTCTCCCGGCAGCACGTAGTCCGTGCCTTCCCAAGGGGACATGAAATCGAAATTGCGGAACTCCTGCTTCAATTCGACAGGTTCATAGACGACGCGCTTGGCGGCATCGTCGTAACGCACCTCGACGTATCCTGTCGTCGGGAAGTCCTTGCGCAGCGGATGCCCCTCGAAACCGTAGTCGGTGAGAATACGGCGAAGGTCTGCATGACCGGAGAAGGGAATACCGTACATGTCCCAGGCTTCACGCTCGAACCACTCGGCACCCTTGTAGACCGATGTCGCCGACGCCACCGATTCACCGTCGGCCACGGCAACCTTGATGCGGATGCGCTGGTTCTGTTTCGGCGACAGCAGGTGATAGACAACGTCAAAGCGCTTCTCGCGCTGAGGCCAGTCAACACCGCAGATGTCGATCATGCTGATGAAACCGCAGCGTACGTCGTCGCGCAGGAAAGTCAGCAGGGCCAGAATCGTTTCCGGCGTTGCTTTCACGGTCAGTTCATTGTGGCTGATAGACGCATCAACAATCAGGTCGCCGCGCATCTCTCGGAGATACGACGACAGTTCGCTCAAGGCTTCACTCATAACAGTCCTCCGCCTTAGCGCTCGATCGTACCGGTTCGACGGATCTTCTTCTGCAGGAGCAGCACCCCGTAGAGCAGTGCTTCTGCCGTGGGGGGACAGCCCGGCACGTAGATATCGACAGGAACGACACGGTCGCAGCCACGCACGACCGAATAGGAATAGTGATAGTAGCCGCCGCCGTTTGCGCATGACCCCATCGAGATGACGTAACGCGGCTCCGGCATCTGGTCATAGACCTTGCGGAGCGCAGGCGCCATCTTGTTGGTCAGCGTGCCGGCAACGATCATCACGTCCGACTGGCGCGGCGAGGCGCGCGGAGCGACACCGAAGCGCTCCATGTCATACCGCGGACCAGAAACCTGCATCAGGCCTTCGACCGCGCAGCAGGCGAGACCGAACTGCATCCACATCAGCGAGCCCGTGCGCGCCCAGGTGATCAGATCGCGGGTCGACGTGACGAGAAAGCCCTTGTCGGCCAGTTCATCGTTGATTTCGCCGAAGAAAGCACTGTCGCTGCCGATTGGCTTGCCCGTTGCCGGGTCGATCACGCCTTTCGGATGCGGCGCGACGAGCGCCTTGTCGCTTTGGGCTACTCCCATTCCAGGGCTCCCTTTTTCCATTCATAGATAAAGCCGATGGTCAGCACACCGAGGAAGACCATCATGGACCAGAAGCCGAACCACCCGATCGCGCCGAAAGAAACGGCCCACGGGAACAGGAAGGCGACTTCAAGGTCAAAGATGATGAAGAGGATCGACACCAAGTAGAAGCGGATATCGAACTTCATACGAGCGTCATCGAATGCGTTGAAGCCGCATTCAAAGGCCGAAAGCTTTTCAGAATCGGGCGCCTTGTAAGCAACGGCAAAAGGCGCAATCAGGAGCGACAGGCCGATCACAAGGGCGATAGCAATGAAAATGGCGATCGGAATATAGGAACTGAGCAGTCCAGTCATCAGGTTCATCCCTGCTTGCCGGCTGCGCCGGGAGGCGCGAATGGGCATTTGCCCGGCAAGCGAACGTGCGTTGCAACAAGCCGTGGTTAGCGCAGCCGGAGCCACGGCGCAAGACTCTAGACGGTCAATTCGAGCAGTCGATGTGCGACATTATCAAGCAGATGCAATGATGTCGCGACAAATCCACAGAAGTTGATTCAAGTGCATGCCAGCCCATCGGATATTGCATGGCTTCAAGCGAAAGGCCGCGTACGCAGGAGACGCGCCAACCTTCGTCTGACACTTGCGTCGAAGACATCTGGCGGAGGAAAGTTCTGGAATTTGTAGAGAATGGCGCGAGTGACGGGGCTCGAACCCGCGACCTCCGGCGTGACAGGCCGGCACTCTAACCGACTGAGCTACACCCGCGCATTACGGACACGATACCCGGACCGCTTTTCAGCACTTGCTTTGAAATGGCGCGAGTGACGGGGCTCGAACCCGCGACCTCCGGCGTGACAGGCCGGCACTCTAACCAACTGAGCTACACCCGCATTCATTTCAAGCAATCCGGAGGCTTTCGCATCCTTGTCAAAGCAGGCTTGCCGCTTCGATGAGCGGCTAACTAAGGGGTTCGCATTTGAGTGTCAAGCAGGTTTGGATACAAAACGATGACAGTCCGCGATTTGTTTGCGAACGGCGAGAAGAGGTGAGTGAATCGGGGGCCTCTCATATAGGAACACCGCATCGCCGTTTTGACCAGCGGCGCAATCCCGCGGCCGCTTCCCCCGATTTTCCATAGCCCGATATGCGGGCAACAAAGACAAATGACGATGCGTATTCAAAAAAATCAAAAAATCTTCACAAACACTCTTGCGGTTTCCACGCGATCCGCATAGATCACGGCCACCAACGCGGCGGACCATACGGACCGACTTCGCGAAGGGCGATTAGCTCAGTTGGTAGAGCGCCTCGTTTACACCGAGGATGTCGGGAGTTCGAGTCTCTCATCGCCCACCATTTTTTCCCAAGTTTGTCGAGTTTCATCGATCCTCAGGTAGGCTTGCGGCTGTCTCACTGGCACCGCAGCTGTTGATGATTTTTTGCATTTACTTCGTCTTAATTGAGATCAGCTCATAATTTCCGCTTGCTTACCCGTCTGTGCATGACGCGCCGCGGTTATTTTCGCATTTCTTCGCGTCCCGGCAGGACCCCGTCTCAGGTCGTTTGGCCGAAATCTCGCATTTTAGCATGTGCCCGACGGCCGTTGTGTTGCAGTCTCTCCCCCGAGATTGCCTAGCAAAGCCACCGAGCATTAGACATTGGCGTAAAGCAATCGACCGTCAGTCGCGAACATGAAGTCGTTTTGGAGAGCATCTGATGCAGCCTACGGGGAATTCGACCACGCATGTAGCCTTTCGTGTTGCAACGATTATGCAGCAACTGGGAATTGAGGGGCTGCCACGAAACTATGAGCTCGTTTTTGAGGCAATGACGGGCAACAGCCCGGATCTCGCGCGCGAACTCAGATCGCTTGGCACAGCCAGAACGCAGGATGCCTTGGATAGGCTCGGCCGTCGGTATCTGCCGCATCACTACGAGGGCGGGTTGCTGGAGAGTCGCTCCGGCCAGGTCCGGGAGGAGCTGCAGAGCATCTTGACACTGCTGGACGCGGAAAAGTCGGCCTTGACCCGATACGGCACCGTGATCAGTCAGGCGGCGCGCGTATTTGATTCAAGCAATCCATCAGACCAGACCGCACTCCAGCAGTCGCTCAAATCGGTGAGCACAGCCACGCATGACCGTGAGGCCCAGAGCGCGATGCTCGCCTCCAAGGTCGTCGAGAAGTCTCAAAAGCTCGAGCAGGTGCAGCGTGAGGCAGCGGCTGCCGAGGCCGCCAAATTCACCGATGCCCTAACCGGATTGGGCAATCGGCGAATGTTCAACAAGGAAATGGCAAAAGTCTATGACAAGTCAGGGCTTCCCGATTTGTGCGGGATCGCCTTTGCGGAACTCGACCGATACGAGGCAATCACCGCCATACCAAATCTGATCGAACCGGTACTCAAGAAGATCGGCGCCCTGATCCAGCCGATGTTCGGTAACGAGGATCTTGCCTGCCGATTCGATCGCGGACGATTCGGTTTCATTTTTCGAACCGCCGACGAGACGGAGGTCATGCGGCTTGTCGATGGGCTTCGCGATCGGCTGAAGGGCATGCCCATCGTTCATCCTGTTTCAGGCAAGCAGGCCGCCCTCCTTTCATTCTCGGTCGGGATTTGCATGTCCAAACAGGCGCGTGCTGCAGATGCCCTTATGACATTTGCCGAGCAGGCGCTCGGTATGGCGAAGGCCTCAGGCGGCGACAGCGTTTCCGTTCACGGCGTTGCCAATATCTCCCACGTGCCGAAGGACTGGCTGATCTACAGATAATTGACACCAAATACCGCAACCCCGCGGTTTCTGATGTTCCACCTTTCTGAGCCCCGGGGGGCCGCGACGCTGTGCGAGCCCGCTGTGGCTAGCCAAGATCGGCCCGGGTTGGCTATAAGGGTCTGCGCCTGAGCCAGCATGGCTCGCCAGCCCACATTATCAGCATCCGAGACAGCATCATGAAAACACGCGAGGAACGGCAGGCACAACGGGCGAGCATGCCGCGAACCCAGCTTGCTGCCCACCACATGGAAAACGCACGATTGCTTCCAGACCGGGGCGAACTGCTCTATCGCATCCCGAATGGCGGCATCGGCGTAGAGGTGGGCGCCGCATTCGGAGAATATACGGCCGAGATTCTCGAAAAGAACCGTCCGGCCCAGCTTTACCTGATCGATCCGTGGAGCATGGATCGATACAGCTCCGGGCTTGATCGGATCCATACACAGTTCAAGCATCAGATCGAGGCCGGCCAACTGCATCTAATGCAAGGCACGTCACTCCAAAAGCTTGCGGAGTTCGAGGACGATTTCCTTGACTGGGCCTATATCGACACGGATCACTCGTTCGAGCTGACGTGGCAAGAGCTACTGCTGTGCGAGAAGAAGGTCAGGCACACCGGCAGAATTGCGGGTCACGACTTCTGCACAGGCAACACCGTCAAGCCAATCGTCTATGGCGTGGTCGAGGCCGTGACCAAGTTCTGCAGGGACTATGGCTGGCAATTCGAGTTTCTGACCGTCGAATCACACGCGCATTTTTCGTATTGCCTGAAGCGCCTTTAGACCGCCTCAGTCCTTTCCGGCGTACTGGTCATCGCTGACGTATTCCATCCAGTCGGCAGCGTTGCCGTCTAGGGTCTCCTGGATGGCAATGTGCGCCATTGCAGTTTGCCGCGCGGCGCCGTGCCAGTGCTTTTCACCAGGCGCGAACCAGACGGTATCTCCCGCCCGGATTTCCCGGATCTAGCCGCCCCAGCTCTGCGCCAAGCCCCTTCCCGACGTGACGATTAGCGTTTCTCCCAAAGGATGCGTATGCCAGGCAGTCCGCGCGCCGGGCTGGAAGGCGACGCTGACCGCCTCACCCGAGCAAGCTCCGGCGCTTCCATCAGCGGGTCCTGGCGGACGGCGCCCGTGAAGTATTCCGCAGGCGCCTTCATCGAAGGTCGCGATCCGGGAGATTTGGTCTCCATCGTCCTTTCCTTTGCGCATTGATCTGTTTCGCTCAGCCGAGCGCAAGGCATAGAACACAGCGTGGGTCACACAGAGTACGCTTTTCCCGTCGCCCAGGCGCACGCCAGCTTTTCAAAAATAATAAAGCGACGTGAACGGAATCGTGCCCCATCTCCCGCCGCAACAGCTTGCCCACCGACCGGCCCGCTGCTAGTGCCGGGTCAACTGATCACGCGGAGGGATTTCCATGAAGCAGCACTCTTTCGGCCACCTGCCCCACACCGTCACCAATATCGGCTTCGGTGCGTGGCAGATCGGCGGCGCCTGGGGCGATGTCAGCGAGGCGGACGGGCGTGCTGCGCTCAACGCGGCGCTGGATGCCGGCATGACCTTCATCGACACCGCAGACGTCTACGGCG
Source organism: Rhizobium sp. P1_C7 (assembly GCF_056406295.1). Classification (NCBI taxonomy): domain Bacteria; kingdom Pseudomonadati; phylum Pseudomonadota; class Alphaproteobacteria; order Hyphomicrobiales; family Rhizobiaceae; genus Rhizobium; species Rhizobium sp. P1_C7. The sequence continues at coordinate 54,828 of NZ_JBFUAL010000022.1, read as the reverse complement.
ACGGTCGCTCGGAAAAGATCATCGCCGACGTGCTGGAAAGCCGTGGCGGCGGGCGGCCCATGGTCGCAACCAAGGCCGGGCGCCGACTCAGCCCGCACGTGGCCGATGGCTACACCAAGGCCAGTATCGAGAGCTTCATCGATCGCAGCCGCGCGAACCTGCGTGCAGATTGCCTGGATCTGGTACAGCTTCACTGCCCACCGACGGATGTTCTCTATCGTCCCGAGGTCTTCGAGGGACTGAACGAACTTCAGAAAGCCGGCAAGATCATGGGCTACGGCGTAAGCGTTGAGAAGGTCGAGGAGGCATTGAAGGCGATCGAGTATCCGGGCGTCGTGAGCATCCAGATCATCTACAACATCTTCCGCCAGCGACCTGACCATCTGTTCTTCCAGGAGGCCCGCCGGAAAAACATCGCGGTCATCGCACGCGTGCCTCTCGCAAGCGGACTTCTGTCCGGCAAGATCACCAGCCAGACGAAATTCGCGAGTGACGATCATCGCAACTTCAATCGTCACGGCGAAGCCTTCGACGTCGGCGAGACATTTGCCGGCGTGCCATTCGAAGTCGGCCTCCAGGCAGTGGAGGAAGTGCGCAAGCTCGTTCCTGCCGGCGCATCGATGGCTGCCTTCGCGCTCCGCTGGATCCTCATGAGCGACGCCGTGACCGTCGTCATCCCCGGCGCGCGCAACGAAGAGCAGGCCAGGGCCAATGCAGCAGCGGCCCGCCTTGCGCCACTGTCTCATGACGTGATGGAAGCCACACGTGACATTTACGAGCGGCTTATTGCTCCGCATGTGCACCAGCGGTGGTAATCTCCGCGATCTAAACTGGGAATGGCCGAGTTCTACCCGGCCATTCTCACTTCCATCGGACCTGTTCTCAGTTGATGCCGACGAGGTCGACCGGGAAGAACAGTGTTTCGCCGGACGAGTCGTCAACGCCGTCATTGTCGGTTACCGCATAGGCCTTGCCGGAGGCGTCGAAGGCAAATCCTTCGAGCTTGTCGAGCACATAGCCGTTGGTAGCTGTTTTGAGTTCCCCCAGGAAGTCATGGACTTCGACCTTGCTGACGACCGGCAGCTCGCCACCAAGCTTGGCGGGCTTCAGGTCAGCGATTGCGACTTTATAGAGCTTCTTTAGCTTTGCGGTATCGCCGATGAGATTGTCCCGCTCGATGATATAGACGCTGCCGTCGTGGGCGGAGATCTCAGATAGGCCGATCCAACCCGCCGCGGACTTGTCGAGCGGGTAACGGACGGCGCCCCATTCCTTGCTCTTCGGCCTGTAGGACACGAGCTTGACGAAACCCTTCTCGTCGTCCTTCCATTCCCGCTGCACCGCCATCCAAAGTGTAGCGTCATCGCCGGAGCCGACAATCGTCACACCCTCGAAGCCGTAACGGATTTCGTTGTCCGTCAACTCCTTGGGCAGCGCGATCTCCTCCTTGATCTCTCCCTTCGGGTTGACGTGATAGAGCGCATGCGGCACCAGCTTTTCACTATTGCCTTCGGACGCGAGCCAGAACCAGCCCTTTTCGTCGACCGCGATGCCCTCGATGTCCAGTTTCTGGGCAGGCTGGCCATCGCGCTTGACGGTCAGAGCCTCGGTGATCACGGCCGGCTTCGTGGTGGCGTCGATCGTGTAGATTGTCGGCTGCATCCCGAGAACGCTATCGCTGACGGCAAACAAATGGCCCGGCTTTTCCGGCACCGCCGCTAGCCCTGAGAGAGCTGCAAAGCCCACCGGGTTGCCATCCTTCTCGGCAGCGACGATTTGCGGATAGGACTTTGCACCTTCTGCGAACTCGTAGAGCATGACATGCGAGCGCGGACCGCCGTCTTCCCCCAGGTCAACTTCATTTGCCGTGGCAAAGAGGTTGCGGGCAGGTATGGCGACGGCTCCTTCAGGTGAAACGCCGGATGGAAGCAACTGGGTGAGTTCAGGCTCCGCACCCGTGTCCTTAAAGACGCCGACGACCGAGGCGCGCTCGGCAAGCACAAAGAAATAGGGCTGGCCGCCGAAGGTCGCCGCTTCAAGGCCTTCAGGCTCGACACCCTTGGCGGCCGAACGCTTCTCCGGATAGTGACCGATGTTTGCGACCGCGCGCTCGAAGGACGCCCCGGATTCGTAGAGAGCCCTGCCTGTTTTGTCGAAGATCGTGAAGCCGCGCGAACCACCCTGGTAATCGCCTTCGTTGGCCACGACCAGACGGTCGTCGTCCAACCATTTTACGGCGTCAGGCTCGCGCGCAACGCCCTTCAGCTCGCCGGTGAACCTCAGCGCGCCGTCGCGCTTGGTGTCGATGCCGGCCAGATCGGTGCCGCCGGCGGTAAAGTGCGTCTTAACCTTGGCGGTCGTTGCGTCGATGATGACGATCTCGTTGTTCTCCTGCAGCGTCAACGCGATTTCGTTCTGACTGTTGAACGAAACGAACTCAGGCTCTGGATCTTCGGGTGCAACACCCGCGAGACCGGTGAGTGAGACATGCTGGATGGTAGCACAATCGACAGCCCCATTCTTAACCTGAAAGAGAACGAGGTCCCCCGCCGGCATTTGCGGAATCTTGCCCTCGTTAACCTCTTCGTCACGCTCGTTCTCGACGGCAATCGCACCAAGTGTCTTGTCCTTGTTGAGTGCGATGGAGTCCGGCTGTCCGCCGAGTTCGCAGGTGCCTTCGATTTTCTTCGACGCCACGTCCACGATCGCCAGACGGCCAGACGGTGTTGCCTTGCTCTTCGAGGTATTGACCGCGACCAGGGCCTTGCCTGCTGCTGATGCAACGGATGTCGGTTCACCGTCCATCATCAAGGCGCCACCAGCCTTCGGCGACGCGGCGTCGGAGATATCCACGAAGCCGATCGCGCCCAAGGGGCTGTCGCTGTAGATCAGCGTCATGCCATCATCCGTGGCGGTGACGATCTCCGCCGAAGTGGTCGAGAGCTTGTCCTTGTCGGCAGGCAGGTTGGACGCCACCGGAAAGGATGCGATGCGGTTGAAGACCGGCTCTGCGGTTGCCGGAAGGGCAACGGACGTCAGGAACACGGCAGCAAGCGCTGCCTTGCGCGAAAAGGTTGTCATGAAATCCCCCTGCGTCGAAATGTCGAACCCGTGCGTTGTGCGCGACGGTCGTAACAGCGGCATGACAAGAGCTGACTTTTTTAGCCGGCGGTCAGGCGCCGCGCTAGCGCTCGCGCTTCATCTCGGTTCGCATGATGAGAAGCGACGCGCCGAGAATCAACAACGCACCGAGCCACAGGTAGCCCGCCGGCGCGTACCCAAAGAAGAGCCAGCCGGCCAGAACATTCAGCGGCAGCTTGAGATCGTCGAATGGCTGCACATAGGCTGCATCGGCGGCGGCGTAGGCGAGCGTCAGGAAATACTGCGCCATGGCCGTTAGCAGTCCTGCGGCGAGGAACAGAGCCAACGCCAGCCCCGTCGGCACGCTGAACCCCGCGACGAGCGCAAGGCCGCCGTTGATCGGCGTCAGAAGGACCAGCAGCCACACCGTGATCGTCTCGGGTCGCTCTATGCCCGTTAGACTTTTGGTGATGAGCGATGAAGCGCCCCAGAGGAGAGCAGAGAGGATCGGCAGGAAGGCTGCCCAGGTGAAACCGTCCGACCATGGCTGCAGGATGATCATTGCGCCAGCGAAGCCTAATCCCGTTGCTGCCCAGCGAGCGGCGCCTACCTCCTCTCCAAGGAAGAGCCTTGCGCCCATGATGATGAAGAATGGCGACGTCATCACCAATGCAATCGCCTGCCAGATCGGCACAACAGCGAGCCCGGCAATCCAGGCCTGGACGCCAAGTGCCGCCAAGGCTACTCGGCTGACGTGCTGCCAAGGATAGCGCGTCCGCATCGCTGGGAGACCGACCTTCTTGAGGAACGGTAGCGAAAAAACGAGCGCGAATGCATACTGCCAGAAGGCCGTAGAAGCCGATGGAAATGCAAGCTTCATCGTCAGCCATTGCGTAACGACGTTGAGGGTCGCGAAGGCAATTCCAGCAAGCACCATCCAGCCAGCTCCCGCCACGGCACGCGATGCGGGAAGTGCAAGGGAAGTCTGATTCATGTCATTCATCCACACAAAAAGACCAACACAAATCAGGACGCATGAGCACAACGACCGACGCCAGGCAGACCCTGCCCTTCATGCGCTTTGCTCATTCTCTTTCATCCGGAAAAACCGTCGGCTCCGGAATCACACCGGATCTGCTGATCCCTTGCCGCTTTGACCGGCAAGGCGCTCGCGGGCTTGAGCAGATGCTCTTACCGCCGGTGGGGAGTCTCAACCCGCCCTGAGAACGTCCAATTGCGTAGTTCAGAGTCGCGGCGACGGCAAGGTCCTTGGAATGCGAAAAGGGTCCGGCTTGCGCCGAACCCTTCGAATGACTTGCGCTGCCGGTCTCGTTACCCGGCAGCCAAGAAAACCTATCAGCCGTTAACGGCTTCCTTCAGGCCCTTGCCGGGCGTGAACTTCGGCACGTTGCGAGCCGGAATGTCGACTTCTGCGCCGGTGGACGGATTACGGCCCTTGGTGGCAGCGCGATGGGAAACGGTGAAGCTACCGAAACCAGCGAGGCGAACGTCGCCCTTGCCCTTGAGTTCAGCCTGGACAACTTCGAAAACTGCATCAACTGCAGAAGCAGCGTCGGTCTTCGAGAGTCCTGCCTTTTCGGCAACTGCGGACACGAGTTCATTCTTGTTCATGTTTCCACCCCTTTCTAAATGGTTCGAAACGACTCAAATCTATAAGCTAGGCGCAGAATAAGGTTCATCAGGCCCGCCGAACCCCAAAGACCCTGCAACCAAAGGAAATGCAAGCGCCTACACGTGGTTTTCACAAAAAAAGGCTGGCGAAAACGCCAGCCTTTTCAGGGTTTTTAAGCAATTTGGCACGAATGTGGCAAACAGGGCTCAGTGAGCTATGGTTGCGCCCGTTTCATCGAGCCCTTCGACCGTCGCGATGACCGGGGTTTCCACCGTACCATCCCACTCGATCGGCTCCGGTCTGCGGATCAGAGCATGCTTGATCACCTCGCCCATGCGGGACACCGGGATGATCTCCATGTTATTTTTCACGTTGTCCGGAATCTCCGCCAGATCCTTGGCGTTTTCTTCCGGAATCAGCACCTTCTTGATGCCGCCGCGAAGCGCCGCAAGCAGCTTTTCCTTGAGCCCACCGATCGGCAGAACGCGACCCCGAAGAGTGATTTCACCGGTCATGGCCACATCCTTGTTCACAGGGATGCCGGTCATGATCGAGACGATCGCGGTTGCCATGGCGACGCCGGCCGACGGACCGTCCTTCGGCGTCGCGCCTTCCGGCACGTGCACGTGGATGTCGCTCTTGTCGAAGAGCGGCGGCTGGATGCCGAAATCGACGGCACGCGAGCGAACATAGGATGCCGCTGCGGAAATCGATTCCTTCATGACTTCTTTCAGGTTGCCGGTAACGGTCATGCGACCCTTGCCCGGCATCATCACGCCTTCGATCGTCAGCAGTTCGCCGCCGACTTCCGTCCACGCAAGACCCGTGACAACGCCGACCTGATCCTCGCGTTCGGCTTCGCCGTGGCGGAAGCGCGGAACGCCGAGATAGTCGTCGATGTTTTCGGCCGTGACATGAACGGATTTCGACTTGCCCTTGATGATCTCGGTGACCGCCTTGCGGGCGAGCTTCATCAATTCGCGCTCGAAATTACGAACACCGGCTTCGCGGGTGTACTGCTGGCTGATCGCCATCAGGGCATCATCGCTGACCGAGAATTCGTGCGGCTGAAGCGCATGTTCCTTGATGGCTTTCGGCAGCAGGTGCCGCTTGGCAATCTCGCGCTTTTCGTCCTCGGTGTAGCCGGCGATACGGATGACTTCCATGCGATCCATCAAAGGCGCCGGAATGTTCAGCGTATTCGCCGTCGTGATGAACATCACGTCCGAGAGGTCGTACTCGACTTCCAGGTAGTGATCCATGAAGGTCGAGTTCTGAGCCGGGTCCAGCACCTCGAGCAGAGCCGACGACGGGTCGCCACGGAAATCCTGGCCCATCTTGTCGATTTCGTCGAGCAGGAAGAGCGGGTTGGACTTCTTTGCCTTTTTCATCGACTGGATGACCTTGCCGGGCATCGAACCGATGTAGGTGCGGCGGTGGCCGCGGATTTCGGCTTCGTCACGAACGCCGCCAAGCGCCATTCGAACATACTCACGGCCGGTCGCCTTGGCGATCGATTGGGCTAGCGAGGTTTTGCCGACGCCGGGAGGGCCGACGAGGCACAGGATCGGACCCTTGATCTTGGACGCACGGGCCTGCACCGCCAGATATTCGACGATGCGTTCCTTGACCTTGTCGAGACCGAAGTGATCGGCTTCGAGGATCTTCTCGGCATTGTTCAGATCAGATTTGACCTTGGACTTTTTGTTCCACGGAATGCCCAGCAGCCAATCGAGGTAGTTGCGGACGACCGTCGCTTCGGCCGACATCGGGCTCATCTGCCGCAGCTTCTTCAGCTCGGCATCGGCCTTTTCCTTGGCTTCCTTGGACAGCTTTGTCTTGGCGATGCGCTCTTCCAGTTCAGCCATCTCGTCGCGGCCTTCCTCGCCGTCGCCGAGCTCTTTCTGGATCGCCTTCATCTGTTCATTCAGGTAGTATTCGCGCTGGGTCTTCTCCATCTGGCGCTTGACGCGCGAGCGGATACGCTTCTCGACCTGAAGGACCGAGATCTCACCTTCCATGAAGCCGAGCGCCTTTTCGAGGCGTGCCTTCACGCTGGTGGTTTCCAGCATCTCCTGCTTTTCGGTGATCTTGATCGACAGATGCGAAGCCACCGTATCGGCAAGCTTCGAATAATCATCGATCTGGCTCGCAGCGCCGACAACCTCAGGCGATATCTTCTTGTTGAGCTTTACGTAGCTTTCGAATTCGGACACGACCGAGCGGCTCAGCGCCTCAAGCTCGACAGGATCGTCATGCGGCTCCTCAAGCACATGGCCGAGCGCTTCGTAAAAATCTTCTCGATCCGTATAAGCGTCGATTTCCGCGCGTGCACGGCCCTCGACGAGAACCTTGACGGTTCCGTCTGGCAGCTTCAGCAACTGCAGTACATTGGCAACAGTGCCGACTTTGTGAATAGCAGAGGGTTCCGGATCGTCGTCGCTCGCATTGATCTGCGTGACGAGCATGATCTGCTTGTCGGATCCCATGACCTCTTCAAGGGCACGGATCGACTTTTCCCGGCCGACGAATAACGGCACGATCATATGCGGGAAGACCACGATGTCGCGCAGAGGCAAAACCGGATACGCGATGCTCGCAACTGACGTTTTCTTCGTCATTTTATTTCCTTTCCATCGTCCCGTTGCCGGGCTCTTCTGGCGCGGCCGATTTGGACCGGCCACACTCTCACTTGAGACACAAGTGGAGGTTCTGATTACGCTTTTCAAGCTGCGCCATGGCCCACGTCCCCCTGGACATGACAGCTATGCTACAACGGAACACCTGCACACTGGCGCGCCATGCTGGACCGGCGCTTACCATTTCCGAACCGGCTAAAATACAAGGCCGAAACACACCAACGGAATCATTGCATAATCGCGAACGGCGCATCAATTCGCAACGGCAACGCAGTCGGTTTCCGATCTCATCAGCAAGATTTATCAGCGCTGCGCACCGGTTTGCAAATAGAAAGGGGCTCGCCAACGGCAAGCCCCTAAAAATCACGGTTCGTATCGTAGAGATATCCAAAGCGCTTTACGCGGAAGCGTTTGCCTTCTCGTCCTGGCGATCTGCATAGATGTAGAGCGGACGCGAAGAGCCACGAACAACCTCGTCCGATATCACGACCTCGCGAACACCTTCCAGTGTCGGCAGTTCGAACATCGTGTCGAGCAGGATCTTTTCCATGATCGAGCGAAGACCGCGGGCGCCGGTCTTGCGGGTAATCGCCTTGCGGGCGATTTCGCGTAGAGCATCCTCGTGGAACGTCAGTTCCACGTCTTCCATCTCGAACAGGCGCTGGTACTGCTTGATCAGTGCGTTCTTGGGCTCGGACAGGATCTGTATCAGAGCATCTTCATCGAGGTCTTCGAGCGTTGCCAGAACCGGCAGACGACCGATGAATTCCGGGATGAGGCCGAACTTGACCAGATCTTCCGGCTCGAGTTCGCGCAACACTTCGCCGACGCGTCGGTCGTCCTGCGATTTGACGGTCGCGCCAAAGCCGATCGAGGTCTTCTCACCGCGAGCGGAGATGATCTTGTCGAGGCCAGCGAAAGCGCCGCCGCAGATGAACAGGATGTTCGTCGTATCAACCTGCAGGAATTCCTGCTGCGGATGCTTGCGGCCGCCTTGGGGGGGCACAGAGGCAACCGTGCCTTCCATGATCTTGAGAAGCGCCTGCTGAACGCCCTCGCCCGACACGTCGCGGGTGATCGAAGGGTTGTCCGACTTGCGCGAGATCTTGTCGACTTCGTCGATATAGACGATACCGCGCTGGGCACGCTCGACGTTGTAATCCGCAGACTGAAGGAGCTTCAGAATGATATTCTCGACGTCTTCGCCGACGTAGCCAGCTTCGGTCAGTGTCGTCGCGTCAGCCATAGTGAAGGGAACGTCGATGATGCGAGCGAGCGTCTGGGCAAGATAGGTCTTGCCGCAGCCGGTCGGGCCGACCAGCATGATGTTCGACTTCGCCAGCTCGACTTCGCCGTTCTTGGAGGCATGCGCGAGGCGCTTGTAGTGGTTGTGAACGGCAACCGACAGGATCTTCTTCGCCTGCCGCTGGCCGATGACGTATTCGTCAAGGACCTTGATGATATCCTGGGGCGTCGGAACGCCATCGCGGGATTTGACCATCGAGGATTTGTTTTCCTCACGGATGATGTCCATGCACAGTTCGACGCATTCATCGCAGATGAAGACTGTCGGTCCGGCGATAAGCTTCCGGACTTCGTGCTGGCTCTTTCCGCAGAACGAACAATAGAGGGTGTTTTTGGAGTCGCCGCCGTTGCTGCCGCTGACTTTGCTCATATCACTTTCCTTCCAGCACGCCGCATTTCAAGGTGAAATAACGGTCAACTCATTGGCCTGCTCCACTCTGGAGCTCCAGCCGGCCAAGGCCGTTAGGGGTACGAACCGGGCCCAGACTAGGCTGTCCTGGCTCCGGCGGCAACGAATTCCCCTTCGAAGCCGAATGCTACGTCATATAAATTCAACATAGCATTAATACTTGAGATTGGTTCACCCGCCACCGGCTTTATTCCCTTGTTCGATCACAAATGAGATAGAACTGTGGCGGATAGAACACCATCCCTAGGCAGCATCGCCTTCCATTTCGGCGCGAGACGTCAGGACCTTGTCGATAACGCCCCAGTCACGCGCTTCGACGGCATCCATGAAATGGTCGCGATCCAGCGTCTTTTCAACTTCGTCATACGTCCGGCCAGTGTGCTTCACGTAGACCTCGTTCAGGCGGCGCTTCATCTTGAGGATATCGCGCGCGTGGCGCTCGATATCGGACGCTTGCCCCTGAAAGCCGCCTGAAGGCTGGTGAACCATGATGCGCGAATTGGGCGTCGCGAAACGCATGTCCTTGTCGCCCGCGGCCAGAAGCAGCGACCCCATCGATGCGGCTTGACCAATGCAGAGCGTCGAAACGGCCGGCTTGATAAACTGCATCGTATCGTAGATCGCCATGCCCGCAGTCACGACGCCGCCCGGCGAATTGATGTAGAGCGCGATCTCTTTCTTGGGGTTCTCGGCTTCGAGGAAAAGCAGCTGGGCGCAAACGAGCGTCGCCATGTGGTCCTCGACCGGACCCGTCAGGAAAATGATGCGTTCCTTGAGTAGGCGCGAATAGATGTCGTAGGATCGTTCACCGCGATTGGTCTGTTCCACAACCATCGGCACGAGGGCCATAGCGGTATCGACTGGGTTTCTCATGTGCGTCCTTTGTCAACGTCTTTCCGGCCCGACGCCGGGAATCAAAGAAAATGCCTTACCCCTACATAGAACTTCCCTACCCTCCTCTTCAAGACGCGCCTATGCATAACGTTAAGAGGGCGGGGAGCCACGCGAAATAACTTGTGCCTTTCCCTAGGGGTATTGTCCAAAATGGTCGTTAATAGCGATGGGCAGGTGTGCACCCTCGCAGCTTTTCCCGGCAGCAAGATGAAGGAATGCTGAATCCGCCGACAGGCAGCCCGCGCGTTTACCTCACGGAAATCCTATCACCGGATAAGTGCGAGCGGGCGTCGATGAGTGGTCGGCGCTTAACGAAGTTGCCAGCTTCTTCGACGAGTGTGCGCCCAACAAGGGGTATTGCCGTGTTCAATGTTACGACAGGATTGGCCATTTGGTGCTCCGAGGCCATGACGCTTGCACTGGTGGCGTTCATGGCCTGGCGCCACAATGTCCGCAACAGAACCTATCTCTATTGGGGCATAGGCTTTTTGCTAAGCGCGGCCGGCTTTGCCTTGGTGGCCCTACGCGACCATATCCCCAACTTCCTCTCAATCGAAACAGGCAACGCCATCGCACTTTCAGGTCAGAGCGCGTGGGTTGCCGGCTATCTGGCGCTTTACAGGCGCAAGGCCGAATGGTGGATGCTACTGCCTCCCCTTGTCTGGCTCGCGGGTGTCTTCCTTCCATGGGTGAACGACGACTATGCCAACCGCGTCATTCTCTACAATCTCGCCTCGGCAACCGGGGCAACGGCTCTCGCCATGGCCGTCACGTCGACCAATTCCGGCGGTGACACTGCAAGGACCAAGCTTGCGGCCATCTTTCTCGTGCAGAGCGGCCTCTGCTTCGGTACCGCGGTGGCAATCGGGCTTGCCGCTCCCACGGACCAGCAGGCCGCCAACTACGCCGGCGCCGCCGCGCTCGGCACGGCATTCCTGCTGACGTTTGCCTGCGCGCTTACTTTTCGCGTGATCATGGAGCGGTCGGAGAGGCATCTGCGATTGCTCAGTGTGACCGACGCGCTGACGGGCGTCCTCAACCGACGTGGTCTCTTCGGACAATTCGAACCCGTCCAGACCAGGGCTTTCGACGAGAAGCGGCAGATAGCCGTTCTTCTGTTCGATCTGGACAACTTCAAGCGGATCAACGACCGATTCGGCCATCAGGCCGGCGACGCCGTGTTGTCGGCCTTCGCAACAATGGCACGCCAATACACTCCGGCAGGCGTCTTCGGACGGATGGGAGGCGAGGAGTTTGCAGCGTTCACGAGCGTCGCCGACCAAACTGAAGCCGAGGCTCTAGCGGAATCGATCCGGACGGAGTTCTGCCGGGGCCCGGTCAGCACCGGCAGCGCCATCATTCCCGCAACGGTCAGCATAGGTGTTGCGCTCGCATCGCCGATTGAAGCCAACATGGACAAGCTGGTTTCCGCGGCAGACCGTGCCCTCTACGCTGCAAAGGCAGCGGGCCGGAACTGCACCGTCATCTTTGGAGAAGCTGAGGCCGCCGCACCTGTGCCGACGGTGCCTGATCGCAATAGCGGCGAGCTCGTTCCAACGCTCGACGATCAGATCCACGCGCTTCGTCGGGTCGGATCGCTCTCCAGAGGTTGAACGAGACCGATCCGACGGTGCTACCTTTTCGAGGCTCGGTTAATCCGCTAAGCCTCGAAGCATGATGATACCGGCTTTTATTTCGATCGATTCCGCCACCCGCCGCGTCTCTCTCGACGCCGGCGATCCCGCTTTCTATAGCAACCCAAACGCCGCATACGCGGCGTTGCATACCCATTGTCCGACCTTCTACTGGGAAGAGCAGAAGCAATGGTTCTTTACCGGCTACGAGCATGTGAACGCGCTGTTGCGCGACCGTCGATTCGGGCGGCAGATACTGCACATTGCGACGCGCGAGGAACTCGGCCTGCCCGAACCGGACGACCAACTCGCCAACTTCGACCTTGCCGAGCGCCATTCCCTGCTTGAGCTGGAGCCACCCGAGCACACCCGCCTCAGAACGCTCGTCAACCGCGCCTTCGTGTCGCGGCATGTCGAGAAGATGAAGCCCGAGCTCGCCGAACTCGCCAACAGGCTGATCGACGACTTCGAGAAGAAAGGAGAGGTCGAGCTGCTTTCGGCCTTTGCCGACATCATCCCGGTGACGATGATCGCTCGCATGATCGGCATTCGGGAAGAGATGGGACCGCAGCTATTGAAGTGGTCGCATGCCTATATACGCATGTACCTCTTTGGCCGCACGAGGGAGGATGAAAAGGGTGCCGAGCAGGCAGCCAAGGAATTTTCCGACTATGTGAAGACCGTCATCGCCGAGCGCCGCGCAAATCCCCGCGACGACTTGCTGACGCACATGATCCACACCGAACACAAAGGCCTATACCTGACCGAGGAGGAGCTGGTCTCGACCACGATCGTGCTCCTGAATGCTGGTCATGAGGCAACCGTCCACCAGATCGGCAACTCCGTCCGCATGATCCTCGACAGCGGCTACGATCCGGCCGAGCTTTTCAAGGATGACGCCGCGACCGAGCGGACGGTGGAAGAATCGCTGCGTATCTGTGCGCCCGTGCATATCTTCCAGCGCTGGGCGCTCGAATCTGCGGAGATCGACGGTATTAAATTCAAGCGCGGCGACAAGGTGAGCCTTATCCTGGCGGCCGCCAACCTCGACCCTATGAAATTCACCGACCCGCTGACATTCAAGCCTGCGCGTAACGAAGCGCCCAACCTCTCATTTGGCGCCGGCATTCATTTCTGCATCGGTGCGCCGCTAGCGCGTCTTGAGCTCAACGTCGTGCTGCCGATCCTGTTCGAGCGGTTGCCGGGTCTCCGGATCGCGAAGGAGCCGTCCGTCAAGGACGTTTACCACTTCCACGGATTGGACCGGTTGGAACTCTGCTGGTAGGAAACAAAAATATCCGCGCTTCAGGTGAAGCGCGGATGTCTGATGATCCGATGGCCTCGACAATAAAACGGCCGGCCCTTCTTGCTGCGAGGTTACTCTGCCGCCTGCAGGACGGCCACAGCGGCTTCGTTTTCCTCCGGCAATTCGCCAGCCATTGCGGCGGCAAACTGCGTCTGGTCCAGTTCATTCTCCCAGCGTGCGACGACCACCGTTGCGACCGCGTTGCCGACGAAGTTCGTCAATGCACGGCATTCCGACATGAAGCGGTCGATGCCGAGGATGAGCGCCATGCCGGCAACCGGAACAGATGGAACGACGGAGAGCGTTGCCGCCAGTGTAATGAAGCCTGCGCCGGTAATGCCGGCAGCGCCCTTGGAGCTCAGCATCGCAACGAGCAGAAGCAAGATCTGATCAGCGAGGGTAAGCGGCGTGTCTGTCGCCTGGGCGATGAAGAGAGCCGCAAGTGTCATGTAGATGTTGGTGCCGTCGAGATTGAACGAGTAGCCAGTCGGGATCACGAGGCCGACGACTGAGCGCTTGCAGCCTGCCCGCTCCATCTTCGCCATGAGGCCCGGCAGTGCTGCTTCGGAGGAAGATGTGCCCAGCACCAGCAGCAGTTCTTCCTTGATGTAGCGGATCAGCGCCAGGATCGAAAAACCGTTGTATCGCGCAACGGCACCGAGGACGACGAGCACGAAGATCAGCGAGGTCAGGTAGAAGGTGCCAATCAGCATCGCGAGGTTGGCAATGGAACCGATGCCGTACTTGCCGATGGTAAAGGCCATTGCGCCGAATGCGCCAATCGGAGCCGCCTTCATAAGGACGGCCACCAGCTTGAATACAGGCGCTGTCAGAGCCTGCAAAAAATCGACGACTGGTCGTCCGCGGTCGCCGACCATGGCGAGCGCGATACCGAAGAGAACCGAGAAGAACAGCACCTGCAGAATGTCGCCATCGGCGAAGGCTCCGACGATCGTGTTCGGGATGATGTTCATCAGGAAGCCGGTTACCGTGGCGTCGTGCGCCTTCGCGGTATAGGCCGCAACGGCCTTGGCATCGAGCGTTGCCGGGTCAATGTGCATCCCGGCACCCGGTTGCACGATGTTGGCCACGACGAGGCCGACGGCGAGTGCCAGAGTGGAGAAAACGAGAAAGTACAGCATCGCCTTTCCGGCGACGCGTCCAACCTTCTGCAGATCGGACATGCCCGCGATGCCGGTCGCAACCGTCAGGAAGATGACCGGCGCAATAATCATCTTGACGAGCTTGATAAATGCGTCGCCAAGCGGCTTCAACGACGTGCCGATGTCGGGATAGAAGTGCCCCAACAGAATCCCCGCCGCTATGGCGCCGAGAACCTGAACATAGAGATGCCGGTAGAATGGAACTTTTTCGCGCGGCTGCGCGACCGGAAGTGATACACCCATAGTGTCCTCCATCAAGCCCCAAACCAAATTGGCCTCCCGGGGCGATTACGTTGCTCGATCAACAGCCAAGTGCTGTTTGCCGACACCTAGCAACGTGCATGCCATTTCGCCTTTGAAGACATATCCATATGATTTTATGTAGTATTTATCGGAACAACTTGGATGCCCCGACGGATGTTGCGCGGAATTCCGCACAAGTGATTTGACGAGCGTGCGAAACTGCGCACATCATGAACGATGACAACGCCAGCATCGATCCCGGAATCTCAGCTTGTCGCGGACGTCCGCCGGCGCTCTCGGCGCGTCTGGATCATGTTTGCCGCCCTTTCAGCGATTACGCTTGTCGCCGCGCTCGCAGGGGCGGAATTCTACGGCCGCCGGTCCTCGATCGAGGCGCTTGAAAGCCAGAGCCGGACCGATGCCAGTCTCAAGGTCGCACTGCTGAGAGCCGTTCTGGAGAGGCCACGCGCGCTGCCTCTGCTGCTTGCGGAAGACCAGCAGGTACTCGATGCGCTATCGTCGCCCCACGGCAATCCCGTCAACGTTTTGAACCGCAAGCTCGAGCGGCTGGTTTCAGGCACCCAGGCCGCCGTCCTCTACGTTATCGGCAAGGATGGGATCGCGATCGCATCCAGCAACTGGCGGGAACCGATCAGCTTCGTCGGCAATGACTACACCTTCAGAGAATACTTCCGACGAGCGATCGAACAGGGAACCTCTGAGCATTTCGCGCTCGGCAGCGTCAGCAAACGACCCGGCCTCTACATCTCGCGCCGTGTCGGCGCCGCCGCCGCTCCGCTCGGCGTGGTGGTGGTCAAGCTGGAATTCGACGGGCTCGAGGACGACTGGCGCGACGCACGCCGGCCCGTCTATGTGACGGACGACCAGGGGGTCGTGCTGATCACCAGCATTCCATCGTGGCGCTTCATGACAGCAGCTCCGGTGCCCCAAGAGGACCGTGCGGCGATCCGCAACAGTCTTCAATTCGGCGATGCCCCGCTTGCACCCCTCCCCATCATGCGCCCCGAAGTCATCAATCCGGAAGCCTCGCTCGTCTCGGCAGTTCTGCCCGGCAACGGCGAAGCCGAATATTTGCGCCTTTTTGCTGCAGTTCCCACAACACCGTGGCGCCTTGAATATCTCGTTCCAACCGACGCCCCGATCGCTTCCGCCGTGCGGGAGGTGCGACTTCTGACGCTCGCGGTACTCCTGCCCATTCTCGCGGTCGGCGCCATTCTCCTGAGGCGCCGTCAGGTCGCGGCGATGAGGATTGCTGTCGAACAGGCGATGCGCGAGGAACTTGAGTGGCGCGTAGCCGAACGCACGGAGGATCTGAGCCGCGCTCGCGACCGCCTTCAGGCCGAGATTGCCGACCATCGAAACACCGAGGCCCGGCTGCAAGTCGTGCAGCAGGAGCTCGTGCAGGCAAACCGGCTCGCAATTCTCGGTCAGGTCGCCGCGGGCGTCGCGCATGAGATCAACCAGCCGGTCGCCACCATTCGCGCCTATGCGGACAACGCCCGCGTCTTCCTGGAGCGTAAGCAGACCGATCCGGCGCGGGAAAACCTCGGCGCAATTGCCGCGCTGACGGAGCGTATCGGGACGATCACGGACGAGCTTAAAGCATTCGCCCGCAAAGGCAGAACGGCTGCTGAGCCGGTCGAGCTGCACGACGTCATGGATGGTGCCTTGGTGCTGCTTAAAAGCCGGTTCTCCGGTCAGCTTGAAGCGCTGTCCATTCGCCACCCGCCGCCAGGCCTAAGGGTCCTCGGAAATCGCGTTCGCCTGGAGCAGATCCTGATCAACCTTTTCCAGAACGCCTTGGAGGCGCTTGAAGGCCGCGACGATGCGAAGGTGGAGATTTCGGTCAACGAAACATCGAACGAGGTCGCGATCGCCATCGCCGACAACGGACCGGGGATATCGCCGGCGATCTTGAGTTCGCTTTTCACGCCGTTCAACACATCGAAGGAGAAAGGACTGGGGCTCGGCCTTGTCATCTCCAAGGATATCGTCACCGACTACGGCGGGCGCATCGATGTCTCCAGTGGCGACAGCGGCACCATTTTCACCGTGCATCTCGTGAAGGCGAAACCATGATCGAAGCGACCCCTATCTTCCTCATCGACGACGACAAGGATCTGCTTCGAGCAACCCGGCAGACGCTTGAGCTTGCCGGCTTTGTCGTTTCCGCGTTCTCGGCGGCAAGCGATGCGCTCGCGGCGCTTAATCCTGATTTCCCCGGGGTCGTGGTTTCAGACATCCGGATGCCCCATATCGACGGGCTGCAGCTTTTCGGCCGCGTCAAGCAGCGGGACCAGGATTTGCCCGTCATCCTCATCACCGGTCACGGCGATATTCCAATGGCCGTGAACGCCATTCAGGATGGCGTCTACGACTTCATCACCAAGCCGTTTGCAACAGACAGGCTCATTCAAAGTGTTCGTAGGGCAGCCGAGAAGCGACGCCTCGTTCTCGAAAACCGCGCCCTGCGTAAAGCCAAGGAGCAAGTTCGCGACGATCTGCCTCTGATCGGCCAGACACCGGCAATGGAACGGCTGCGGCACACCTTGCGGCAGATCGCCGATACCGATGTCGATGTACTGGTGACCGGAGAGACCGGCAGCGGCAAGGAGGTCGTCGCAAGTCTGTTGCATCAGTGGAGCCGCCGCGCAACGGGAAACTTCGTTGCACTTAACTGCGGGGCGCTGCCGGAGACGGTGATCGAAAGCGAGCTCTTCGGACATGAGCCAGGCGCCTTCACAGGCGCACAAAAAAAGCGCATCGGGCGCATCGAGCATGCAAGCGGCGGCACGCTGTTTCTGGACGAGATCGAAAGCATGCCGCCATCGACGCAGGTCCAGATGCTGCGCGTTCTCGAAATGCGGGAAGTCACTCCACTGGGCACGAACGATGTCCGGCCCGTCGATCTGCGCGTCGTCGCAGCCGCCAAGGTCGACCTCGGGGATCCCAGGCAACGCGGCGATTTTCGTGAGGATCTCTACTATCGTCTGAATGTCGTCACGATTTCAATTCCGCCTCTCAGAGAGCGGCGGGACGACATTCCGCTGCTCTTCGGCTACTTCGCCGAGCGTGCCGGCAAGCGGTTCACACGCGATGTGCCGGTTGCCTCAGCCGCGATCCATAGCCATCTGCGGGACCACAGCTGGCCAGGCAATGTTCGCGAGCTCTCGCATTTTGCCGAACGTTTCGTCCTTGGCGTTGAACAGTTTGGGGGCGGCATGTCGGCGCCGATCCCGGACCAAGGCGGGCCTCTGCCCCTTCCGGACAGGCTGGAGCGTTATGAGGCCCGCATTATCCGCGAGGCGCTCGATGCCAACAACGGCGACGTCCGGCGGACGATCGCCCAGCTGGGCATCCCCCGCAAGACTTTCTACGACAAACTCCAGCGCCACGGCATCGTACGTGCCGACTTTGCACCAGATGGGGACCGGACTTAACACGCCTCCATTGACGCGGTGACCCCCGATGCGCGGCGCGCCACCAAGCGAACACATGCGGCTCAGGCCGCGGCAACGCCATATCGCGCGGCGGGCTTGTCATGCGACAAGTTCGGTCCCAGAGCCAAACGCGCGGCGGTCACGGCAGCCAGATCCTGATCGTTCGGCAGCGAGGGGATCGTGATCAGCTCGCCGTGGTCGAGGCCGGCCAAGGCCGCGTCTACCATATCGGTCACATCCATCACCATCGATGGCGGGAACCTGTCCGTGGAAACGCCTGCGCGCTCGAAAATCTCGGTTCGCGTCAGACCTGGCAGAACGGCCTGAATCTTGACACTCTTTTCGGCCGTTTCGGCATGAATTGCCTGCGTGAGGTTGAGCACGAAAGCCTTGCTGGCGCTGTATGTGCCATTGAACTGCTCGGGCGCGTAAGCAACGACGGATGCGATGTTGACGATCGCCCCCCTGCCCCTTGCTGCGAAAACCTGCGCCGCAGCCACTGCAAGGCGGTTGACTGCAATCACGTTGAGCTCGATCATTCTGTCCAGATAATCGACATCGTCGGCCAGAAGCTTGCCTCTGGGACCCACGCCCGCATTGTTGACAAGCAAGGAGATCGCGCGGTCATCCCTCAGGCGTTGCTCGATCACGCGCACGTCTGCCCTTTCGGTAAGGTCGGCCGGCAATACATCCACATTCACGCCCGTCTCCTTCGTCAACCTTTCGGCAAGTGCCGAAAGACGCACGGCATCGCGTGCGACGAGCAGGAGATCATAGCCCCGCTTGGCAAGGCGGTCGGCGTAGGTCGCGCCGATGCCTGAGGAGGCACCGGTGACAAGGGCAGTTCCAAGATTGGAGCGGGACAATGCGGCATTCCTTTTGATTTCTGGAATTTACTGGTATATGCCACTATATTTAGGCTGCGGCCTCGCTTGTACAAGGGGCATCGTTCGAAATAGTCGGCTCAACGATTGACTGATCGTCAACAATGGGAAGACATCGCCTGCGGAGAAATCGACATGAATGAAAAAGCAGATGCACCGGGTGTGTGGAACTATTGCAGCAACAGCGCACTCAAACGTGCGTCCCGGCAACTTGGCCAGCTGTATGACGACATCCTCGCTCCGAGCGGCCTCAAGATCACGCAATATACTTTGTTGACGCAGATCAAGATAGGCAGGGAAACACCCCTCAAGAGGCTGGCGGAAGCCATGGTGATGGACCTGTCGGCACTTGGCCACACGCTGAAACCCCTCATAAGGGACGGCCTCGTCGAGCTCGCACCCGACGCCCACGACCGCCGCGTCAAGCGCGTGCGCCTGACGCAGGCAGGCGACAGGGAATGGACGGAGGCGAGCGCGCGCTGGCAGGACGCTCAAGCGCGCTTTGACAAGGCATTCGGCACGGAGGCGTCGGAAGCTCTTCGACGCACCATGGGTATCATCTCCTCGCCGGACTTTGCACGCGCCTTTGCCAGGGCGGACGACGCACCCAGCGTTGGCGCAACGACAGACGATGCACCTTGAGCGGACGTACGCCGTGGACCGCGGCGTACGGGAGTGCTCGTCGTGGTTCAGGCCGTTCCTAGAACTTGATCACATAGTCCTTGCGAGTCGTTTCAATGACTTCCCATGTTCCCTTGAAGCCAGGCCTCAGGATCATTCTATCCCCTGAGCGCAAATGAACTGGTTCGCCACCATCCTCTGTGACGACAGAGTGGCCGGACAGCACGTTGAAGTATTCCCACTCGTCATAAGCGATGCGCCATTTGCCCGGCGTTGCTTCCCAAATGCCCGAATAGAGCCCTCCCGGGACCTCCTCCAGACTCCAAGTTTTGAAACGAGGATCGCCGGAAACGATACGATCGGCCTCGGGCGCGCCGAACTCCGGTTCGGCGCCGCTGATGTCAAAAAAGACGTGGTTTGCCATCGAGCCTCAGATCTTTGCGAAAGACTGTTCGAGGTCGGCGATGATGTCCTTTACGTCTTCGATGCCTACCGAGACGCGAACGACGTCAGGACCGGCACCGGCTGCGATCTTCTGCTCGTCGGTCAGCTGGCGATGTGTGGTCGATGCCGGATGGATGACGAGCGAGCGCGTATCGCCAATATTGGCGAGGTGCGAAAAAAGCTGCAACCCTTCCACGAGCGACTTGCCCGCCTCATATCCGCCCTTGACGCCGAAGGTGAAGACCGACCCGGCCCCTTTGGGCGAGTAGCGCTGCTGCAGCGCGTGGTTCGGATCGTCCTCCAGGCCGGCATAGTTCACCCAGGCGATCTTACTGTGGGCTTTCAGCCATTTTGCAACGGCAGCGGCATTTTCGCTATGGCGTTGCATGCGAAGCGGCAGCGTCTCGATACCGGTCAGGATCAGGAATGCATTGAAGGGTGATATCGCCGGGCCGAGATCGCGCAGGCCGAGAACGCGGCAGGCGATGGCGAATGCAAAATTCCCGAAAGTCGAATGCAGGACGACGCCGTTATATTCCGGCCGCGGGCTCGATAGCATCGGATAATTGCCGGATTTCGACCAATCGAAGGTGCCGCCATCGACAATGATGCCGCCCATGGAATTGCCATGGCCACCGAGGAATTTGGTCAGCGAGTGAACGACGATGTCGGCACCATGCTCGATCGGACGAACGAGATAGGGGCTTGCCAAGGTGTTGTCCACGATGAGCGGCAAACCGTGCTTGTGGGCGACGTCGGCGATGGCCGCGATGTCGACAAACGTTCCGCCCGGGTTCGCTAGGCTCTCGATGAAGATGGCGCGGGTCTTTTCGTCGATCTGGCTCTCGAAACTCGCCGGATCAGCAGAATCGGCCCAGCGGACCTGCCAGCCGAAGTTATCGAAGGCGTGGCCGAACTGGTTGATGGAACCGCCATAGAGGCGCTTGGCGGCCACGAAATTCTCGCCCGGCCGCAGGATGGTGTGGAAGACGATCATCTGCGCGGCATGACCGGAGGCCACGGCAAGGGCTGCCGTGCCACCCTCAAGTGCCGCGACCCGCTCCTCGAGCACCGCCTGGGTCGGGTTCATAATGCGCGTGTAGATGTTGCCGAACTGCTGAAGGCCGAAAAGAGCGGCGGCGTGATCGGCGTCACTGAAGACGTAGGCGGTGGTCTGATAGATTGGCGTCGCGCGTGCGCCTGTTGCAGGGTCCGGCTTGGCCCCTGCGTGCACTGCCAAAGTATTGAATCCCGGATCGTTATTGGCCATGAAGTTCTCCCCATTCTGGTTGACCGAATGTGTCGGAGCATAGCGGACGATCAAGAAAAGTTAATCGCCATCTGTTTCAACCAAAACGCGTTTGGCGAAATATTTTCCCCTTCCTCATGCGACCAGACGCGGATACTCGATTGCCGGGCAGCGATCCATAACGACCTTGATGCCTCCGGCTTCCGCCCTTGCCGCCGCGCGGTCATCACGCACGCCAAGCTGCGCCCAGATCACCTTCGGTCGGGGATTCATCGCGAGTGCCTCATTGACCACATCAGACAGATGTTCCGAAGCGCGAAAGACATCCACCATGTCGACGGGAACGGGAACGTCGGCGAGCCGGCCAAAGACTGTCTGTCCCTGTATCTGCTTTCCCGTCTGCCCCGGATTGACGGGTATCACTTCATAGCCGCGCGACAACAGGTAGCCCATGACGCCGTTGCTCGGCCGGGCGGGATTGGGAGAGGCACCTGTCAAAGCGATGGTTTTCACCGAATGCAAAATAGCGAGAATATAATCGTCGTCGTATTGGTCGTGGTTCATGTCGCCTATTCTCCGGATAATGAACGCAGTCAGGTTTGCCGCAATTTGAAACCAACGGCTGGTTCCAGCGTATATAGTCATCAGGAAGCCGGAAGAGGATGTCTCGATGAGAAAACTGGCGCTTTTCACCGCGTTCGTTCTGGCCGCATCGCAAGCCCTGGCAATCTCACGATACAGTTCACAGGCGATGACCTGTCAGATGGCGCGTGCGGCGATTCACAACGAAGGCGCGGTCATCTTGCGCTATCCCTCAAAGCGCGTTGCCGGACTGACCTTGTACGACCGTTACATTCGCAACAGCCGCTTCTGCGATGCCAACCAATATGCGGAGTGGACGAGGATACCGACGAAGGACAATCCTAACTGCCGCGTTCTCAATTGCCAGAACCTAGACAACCTGGACGGGACTTTCATAATTCCCGACTATTCGCTCTGAATGCCGTTCGCTGTGACGCATCAAACATCTGGGCGCGGTTGCATTATACTACCCGATCGAGATGGAAACCAACCGAGAATTGGCGTGCGTGTGCCTATCGTGCATCACTCTTCAAAATTGTGAGCCACTAGCGTTCATGTGTTCACTGTATATCCTGTGTATGTATACATTTGTTCATGCGTATGTTAGAAACATCTCATGGTTGAATGAGGACTTTCTATTGAAATCGCTTGGCGTACGTGCATCTTGCGACGCGCCTAGAGAATCATCTGCGAGTTGCATTTAGACGTTTCGTTTGCTGTGCCGCCGCAGAAGGCGGGGTGTTGCTTTTTATCGGCGAGGGCGTAACAAGCTTCCAGCCTTTCCTTCCAATACACCACCCGGTAGTCCTCGCCTTGTCCGTCACCGTCATTCTGCTGGTTCTTTTCGGTGCGTTGCTACACGCGACGTGGAACGCCATCATCAAGGCAGGAACGGACAAGTCGCTCGATGCCAGCCTCATCTCGGCTGGCGGCGCGGTGGCCGCGCTGCCCTTCCTGGCGCTATTGCCGCTTCCCGACGGTGGTGCATGGCCCTACATCGGCGCCTCGGCGATCCTCCAGTTTATCTATTTCCAGCTGGTCGCCGCTGCCTATCGGGCAGGCGATATCGGCCTCGTCTATCCGCTGATGCGGGGATGCGCACCGCTTCTGATAGCCGCGACGAGCGGTTTCATTCTGAATGAAAGTCTTTCTGGCGGGACACTCCTCGGTACGGTGACGATCTGCGCCGGAATTTTGACGCTTGCCTTCGAAGCGCCCAAAGGCAGTGGAAGGGCGATACGTCTGGCGCTCGCCAATGCGTGCGTGATTGCCACCTACACCTACGTCGACGGAATAGGCGCGCGAATTTCCGGAAATGCCGTGTCCTATACGCTCTGGATGTCGCTGCTACCGCCGGTTCTGCTGCTTTCATGGGCCGTCTCGCGCCGCGGTCTGTACACCGTTGCTATGCATGTGCGGGTGAACTGGTGGCGTGGCCTGATGGGAGGCGCAGGCTCGATCGCCTCCTACGGGCTGGCGCTCTGGGCGATGACCAAGGCGCCGGTCGCGACCGTTGCAGCACTGCGCGAAACGTCGATCCTATTCGCCCTGATCATCTCAATTATCGTCCTGAAGGAAAAAGCGAGCCGGTGGCGATATCTTGCAGGCGCGATCATCGCCCTCGGCGGATTGGTCTTGAAGCTTGGCTAGCTATTCGCCGCTCCACTCCGGCATGCGCTTCCCGAGAAAAGCACCTATCCCCTCCTCGGCATCGCCGCTCATCATGCTGTCGACCATCACCTGGGCGGTATAGCTGTAGGCCTCCTCGACCGGCATCTCAAGCTGGCGATAGAAAGCCTCCTTCCCAATCCGCAACGTCAGCGGCGATTTGCTGGCGATGATGGTTGCGTATTTGGTGACGACCTGGGTGAGGTATTGCTTCGGCACGATACGGTTTACCAGACCGAAATCCTTGGCGGTTGAAGCATCGATCGTCTCACCGGTCAGCAGCATCTCCATAGCCTGCTTGCGGCGCGCCGCACGCGAAACGGCCACCATGGGCGTCGAGCAGAACAGCCCAATGTTCACGCCGGGCGTGCAGAAGGTGGCCGTATCGGTGCAGATCGCAAGGTCGCATGATGCGACAACTTGGCAGCCGGCGGCGGTCGCCAGTCCGTCGATCTCAGCGACGACCGGTTTCGGCAGGCGCGAGATCTCCAGCATCAGATCGGCCGCTAGCGCAAAGGTCTCCTCGAAGAATGCCACGCCGCCATCCGGATCGGCGCGATGCGCCGTCAATTCCTTCAGGTCGTGACCGGCTGAAAAAACGTTGCCGGTCGATGCAATGATGACGATGCGGACGTTATCGTCCTCCCCGGCCTTCTGGAGCTCGCCGAGCAGCGTCTCGAGAACCGCGACCGAAAGCGCATTGGCAGGCGGGTTGTTGAGAGTGAGCCTCAAAATGCCATCGGAAAGCTGGCAGAGCACCAACGCGGTCGCTTTGCTTGAGTCCATTCGCAATGATACAACTTCGGCCATGGTCCAACTCCTTGAGTATCCATTTCGTGCCAACAGTTCTGCCATAAGCGATGAACAATTTCGAGGAGAAGCGATGAAGCCGGTGATGACGATAGAGGAGGTCAACCGGTTTCTGGAGACGGATTTCCCGCAGATCCACACCGATGGGCGCGTCTTTGCCGTGACCGACATTGCGCGGGGCCGCGCGTGCATGCGGCTCGACCCCTCCGAGCGGCATCTGAGACCGGGCGGCACGGTGTCCGGCCCTGCCCTGTTCACGCTCGCCGACGTCACAGCCTATGTTGCCGTGCTTGCGCATATCGGCCCGGTGGCTCTTGCCGTGACGACAAACCTGAACATCAATTTCCTGCGCCTGCCGAGGCCACTGCCCACGACCTGTACCTGCAAAATCCTGAAACTAGGCAAACGCCTCGCCGTCATAGAGGCATCTATTTTTCAGCAGAACCCGGATGAACTGGTCGCCCATGCAACGGTCACATACTCGATTCCACCGCGTAAATGTTGAGGTATTGAATTACCACATATATAAGGCATTGATTTTGTTGTTTTGTTTTTCCGGCCACTCCTTGCGCTAATATTGACCCCAAAGGTGTTTGCTTCTATACACGCAACCAGAACGCAGCCTTTCCCGGCTGCTTTCTTTTTGGCGCGCCTTTGGGCCGTCAAATCAAGCAACAAGAAACGCCCTTTCGCCTTCGGGCCAAGGGATCCAAAAGAGAGTAACTACTATGGCAACCTTCTCCCAGAAGCCTGCAGAGGTGGAGAAGAAGTGGGTGATCATCGACGCCGAAGGGCTTGTCGTTGGCCGTCTCGCTTCTGTTATCGCTATGCGTCTTCGTGGCAAGCATAAGGCTACCTTTACGCCTCACGTTGACGATGGCGACAACGTTATCGTCATCAACGCCGACAAGGTCGTATTCACCGGCAAGAAGTATTCCGACAAGGTTTACTACTGGCACACCGGTTATGCCGGCGGCATCAAGGAGCGTACCGCTCGCCAGATCATGGAAGGCCGCTTCCCGGAGCGCGTCCTTGAAAAGGCAGTTGAGCGTATGGTTCCGCGTGGCCCGCTCGGTCGTCGCCAGATGAAGAACCTGCGCGTTTACGCCGGTTCCAACCATCCTCATGAAGCACAGCAGCCTGTCGCTCTCGACGTCGCCAAGCTGAACAAAAAGAACGTAAGGAGCGCCTAAGAATGGCTGACCTCTCCTCCCTGAAGGATCTCGGCACGTCTTCCGAAGCAGCTGCTCCGGTTCACGTCCGTAAGGTCGACTCGCTTGGCCGTTCCTATGCGACCGGCAAGCGCAAGAACGCCGTTGCACGCGTTTGGGTCAAGCCGGGCTCCGGCAAGATCGTCGTCAACGGCAAGGAATTCACGGAATACTTCGCACGCCCGGTTCTGCAGATGATTCTGCGTCAGCCGATCGTCGCAGCTGCCCGTGACGGCCAGTTCGACATCATCGCAACGGTTGCCGGCGGCGGTCTTTCCGGCCAGGCCGGTGCCGTTCGTCACGGCGTCTCCAAGGCACTCACCTACTTCGAACCCGGCCTGCGCTCGGTTCTGAAGAAGGGTGGCTTCCTGACCCGCGACAGCCGCGTCGTCGAGCGTAAGAAATACGGCAAGGCCAAGGCCCGCCGTTCGTTCCAGTTCTCCAAGCGTTAACCGCCAGCCGAGAATACGGGAATTACCAAGGCCGGGTTTTTACCCGGCCTTATACATTTGAGGCCGGAACATTGTAACGATGTTCCGGCCTCGCTTGTCATTGGTGTGGTTGCAACACCCCAATGGCGTTGCGCGAAGCGGTTGGGCCTTCCGGGCCTGAACTTTCGTTCGTAAAAAAGCGAAACCCTTTGCGCATTTCGAGGCTTCGTCGAACCGTTGAGAGAGCGTGACGTGGGAAGCCGGGCTTTTTTTCTTTCGGCGGATTGTCGAAGTTGTTCAATCCTGTTGCGACTTGGTGATAGTTTGCACCCGGGCGGAGGCGCACATAGAGGAGACGACGATGACCAAGCTTGCTCTCTACGTTGAACTCAAGGCCAAAGCCGACAAGGAAGAAGAAGTCGCACGATTCCTCACGAGTGCGCAGGCGCTGGTGGCCGCCGAGCCCGACACGGTCGCATGGTTTGCGGTTCGCTATGACCACAGTACATTTGCGATCTTCGATGCCTTTGACCGTGAAGCCGGGAGGCAGGCGCATCTGACCGGCAAGGTGGCGGCGGCTCTGATGGCGCGTGCGGGCGACCTTTTCGAAACACCGCCGCAAATCAGACGCCCCGAGGTGTTGGCAGACCGCCTGCCCGGCTGACTTTCCTACAGGCAACGAGGCCGGACCCGCTCCGGCCTCCAGCGTTTCGTACAATCTTTCTGATCCGCACGTTCTTCCATCCATCCCGAGGAGCAGACCTTGGCGAACAAGTCGATCGATCATGCCTTTACGGCAACCAGCCTCAACTCCGCCGCAACTGACCCGACATTTGCCGGCGCATTGTCTTTCATGCGCCGCCGCTTCACGAAGGACCTGACCGGCGCAGACGCCGTCGTCTGGGGCGTACCGTTCGATGCGGCGACGTCCAATCGCCCGGGAACGCGTTTCGGGCCGCAGGCGATCCGGCGTGCATCGGCGATCTTCGACAACGATCCGCAGTATCCGTTCAACCGCGACCTGTTCGCCGAGATGTCGGTCATCGACTACGGCGATTGTCTGCTCGATTATGGCAACAATCAGGAAACGCCTGCCGCGATCGAGCAACAGGCAAAGACGATCGTAGATAGCGGCGCATTCATGCTGACGCTCGGCGGGGATCACTATGTCACCTGGCCGATCCTGAAGGCCCATACCGCAAAGCACGGCCCGCTGGCGCTCGTCCAGTTCGATGCGCATCAGGATACGTGGTTCGACGACAACAGGCGCATCGATCACGGTTCCTTCGTAGCGCGTGCAGCGCGCGATGGCATCATCGACCCGGACCGCTCGATCCAGATCGGCATCCGCACCCATGCGCCTGAAGACTTCGGCATACAGATTCTCTACGGCCACCAGGTCGAAGACATGAGTGCCAACGACATCGCGACAACCATCATCTCACACACCCGAGGGGCGCCGTCCTATCTGACCTTTGACATCGACTGCCTAGATCCGGCCTATGCGCCCGGCACCGGAACACCGGTTTCGGGCGGCCCCTCGAGCGCGAAAATCCTCTCCGTGCTGCAACGGCTACACCAGCTCGACATCCGCGGCGCCGACGTCGTGGAGGTGTCGCCTGCCTACGACCACGCCGATATCACTGCCATTGCGGGCGCGACAGTCGCGATGTATATGCTTGGACTGCATGCCGAGCGCCGCGCTGCCGCGTCACAAGGCTGACTCATCCAACTCGCAAAGTGAATCCGGATTTCTTTCTAACCTATTGAAAGTGTGAGCAAGACAATGGCACCGAAGATCTTCATCGATGGCGAACACGGCACAACGGGCTTGCAGATCCGCACGCGCATGGCCGGCCGCCGCGACGTCGAGCTTGTGTCTATTCCGGAAGCCGAGCGGCGCAATGCGGCGATCCGCGAGGACATGCTGAACAGCGCCGATATTGCTATCCTGTGCCTGCCTGACGACGCATCCAAGGAAGCGGTGCAGATGGTTTCGGCCAACAACAATGTGCGTGTCATTGACACGTCGACGGCGTTCCGCGTCAATCCCTCCTGGGCCTACGGCTTTGCGGAGATGGACAAGGTGCAGGCAGAGAAGATCAAGGCGGCCCGCTTCGTGGCAAACCCCGGCTGCTATCCAACGGGCGCTATCGGCCTCATCCGGCCGCTGCGTGCAGCCGGCATCCTGCCGGACGCCTATCCAGTGACAGTCAATGCCGTGTCTGGCTACACTGGTGGCGGCAAGCAGATGATCGCACAGATCGAGGACCTGAGCCGCGACGATGCGATCAGCGCGCCTCATTTCCTCTACGGCCTGCCTCTTACGCACAAGCATGTGCCCGAAATGAAGATCCACGGCCTGCTAGACCGTGCGCCAATCTTCTCGCCGTCGGTCGGCAAATTCGCGCAGGGCATGATCGTGCAGGTGCCGCTCTATCTCGACGACCTTGTTGCTAGCGCTACGCTGGAAAGCATTCACGCAGCACTGGTGGACCACTATGCGGGTCAGAACATCGTGACGGTCGTGCCGCTCGAAGAGAGCCGCGCGCTGTCCCGCATCGACGCTGTCGAACTCGCAGGCAAGGATACGATGAAGCTCTTCGTCTTCGGCACGCCAAGCGCTTCGCAGGTCAATCTCGTCGCACTGCTCGATAATCTCGGCAAGGGTGCATCCGGCGCCGCGGTGCAGAACATGGATCTGATGCTGGCCTCGTAGTTCGGGCGCCTTTCACCGCCGCGGGCGGCCTGTTCAGCGGCGCAAGCCAACTCGGCGACCCGCCTGTCGTTGCCTATTGGCTCGCTGGGAAGACAGACTTTGCGAAGGTTCGGGCCGAGGTCATTCCGTCTTTCTCGATATCGACTTGCTTCAGCGTCGTCAGTTATTACGCCGGCGGCCGGTTCGTGCAGACGGTGTTCGCGCTGACGGTCGTGATCCTGCCGACCTATGCGGTCGGCCTGGAAAAGGAAAGTACCCTCCGGATCATCTGCTATGCGCTGATCGGCGCCTCCCCCGTCATCGGAATGCCGGCACTCGACGGAATCTTGCGCTAGAGTGCGAAATCAGGCGGTTCGCCGCACCAAGCCCGCTTTCACGACCAGCGCATCGCCCGGACCATGGACGGCAGCAAACAGCAGTCCGGCGAGGAATGTGAAGTGGTCGACGAAGAATCCGAACTCTGCCTGGCTTGCGCTCCAACGGCCGGGGCCGTGGAATGCGAAGGCGAGAAAGACAACATAGATGCCGGCCAGCAATGACGCCTCGGAAAAGAAGGCACCGGTTAGAAATGCAAGGGCGAGCGCAAGTTCGAACAAGGCCGCGATCCAGGCGAGAAAAAGCGGGAAGGGAAAACCCGCGGCGGCGATATAGCTTGCGGTCGACTGCATATCGATGAACTTGAAACTTGTCGCCATGACAAAAACGGCACCA
Organism: Rhizobium sp. P1_C7; assembly: GCF_056406295.1. Lineage (NCBI taxonomy): Bacteria > Pseudomonadati > Pseudomonadota > Alphaproteobacteria > Hyphomicrobiales > Rhizobiaceae > Rhizobium > Rhizobium sp. P1_C7. The sequence continues at coordinate 25,730 of NZ_JBFUAL010000022.1, read as the reverse complement.
AAGATCAGCCGCGCGACAAGGATTGCGATTGTCCTGCTCATATCAGTCTCCTCTTTGGCCGCAATGGGCCCTCAATGGTATGCATGTTCAAGGTCCGCCGTGATTTCTGCTTTCCGCACACACGGCAAGGACGACTGAGGGCTTCGCTTGCCGACAGCGGAACTGCTCTTTTTCACTCATGCCCATTCGCGGTGATCGGCCAGCACCTCATCTATCACCCGCCATGACCTCTCGACGCCGGACTGGTTTGCGCCCGACATTCCTGCCGCGACGATCAGTGCCTTCCACAGCGTCCAACCGCGTCCCCGCGCCCAGGTTTGCTTGTCGAGCGGTCGGGCGTTGCGGAAGGCCTCTCGGCTTTCCCCCTCGAAAAAATGCCAGGTGATCGCGAGGTCGCAGGCAGGGTCACCGATGCCGCATGTGCCGAAGTCGATGACTGCGCTGAGGTTGCCATTCTCGACGAGGAGGTTGCCGTAGGCGACGTCTCCGTGGAACCAGACGGGCGGCAAACTCCAGGATGTCGAAAGAGCCGCCTCCCACACTTCGATGGCAGACTTCACATCCACCCTTTCGTCAAGAACCAACAGCGCCCTGCGGGCCTGGGTGTCATATACGCGAAGCGGACCGCCGCGGTGGAAGTTGTGCGTGCCGGGCAACGGCCCTCCCGTCGCATCGACCCTCTGCAGCGCATCCAGAAAGCCGGCGAGCGTTAGGGCGAACCCCGTAAGATCTGCGATTCGTTCGACCCGGGCGGTCTCGCCCTTGCGCCACTCGTAGACGGACCATGGCCATGGATAGGTCTCGTCCGGACGGCCCATTGCGAGCGGCAAAGGGATCGTCAGCGGCAATTGTGGAGCAAGGATCGGCAACCAGTACTGCTCCTTTGCCACCTGCTCGGCATAATGTGTGGCGCTCGGTAGCCGCACCGTCATGTGATCTCCGAGGTGAAACGTTCTGTTGTCCCAGCCACCAAACGCTACCGGCTTCACCGGCAACGATGACCATTCGGGAAACTGCTGCGCAATCAGCCGGCGCACCAGCGCCGTATCGATCAATGGCTGTTCTGTTGGCACATCAAACACTGGGATGGTTCCTTTAGACGTAGCGCGACAGTGTTCGACGGGGGCAGATCAAGCAGTGCCTCTGACGTTGATTCCGAAATCACGGGCAAGCACCTGATTGCAGGCGCAAGTCCCGAATCGGAAAGCGCTCCGAATAATGGGTCTTTATATCATTTCTATTTCTTTCGATCTGGCGCCGAATGGCTTTCATAGGGCGCCCGGCGTTAGCCTCTGCTTGCAATGCAGAGGTAGAAACCATGCGATATTTCATGTCCCCGAGCTCTCTCGGCGCCCGTCCTCGAAAGCCGATGCGGAAGCGGCAGATGCGTGAAAGGCGGACCGCGCGGGCGCTGCTCATTTTCGGCATCGTGCTCGCCACCGTCGAGCTCTATGTCATCCTTGGCGGTTTCTGAGGTACAAATGCGAGCGAGCACTTCGTTGCGCCTCGGCGCAATCACGACCGCGCTGATTACTCCGTTTCGTGACGACAAACTGGATTTCGCAGCGTTGGAGCATCTGGCGGAACGGCAGATCCGTTCCGCCATTGACGACTTGGCGGTATGCACGGTGACCGGCGAAGGGCCCACCCTCACCATGGAGGAGCGGGCCGCAGTGGTTCGGACGTGTGTCCGGGTCGCGGCAGGTCGTGTGCCGTTCATCGCGGCGACAGGCACGAGTTCGACGTCCAGCACCGTCGCCCTCACCCGAGAGGCAGAAGATCTCGGTGCCAGCGCGGCTCTGGTGACACTTCCTTACTATTCCAAGCCTGGGCATAGGGGCGTAGTGCACCACTTCGAGACCCTGGCAGCTGCAACAACGCTGCCCTTGATCGCGGACAGCAACCCGTCTCGTTGCGCCATTGGCCTTTCACAGGAGACGCTCGAAACGTTTTCCAGCATCCCGTCGATCGTCGGCTTGGTGGGGATCCTGGGCAACGGCTGCAGCCTGAACGCTCTGGCGCCGCACCTGCGCGATCGGTTTACCTTCCTGTCCAACCGGGACGACACAGCCGTGGCCTTTTTGAGCCAGAGCGGCGACGGCATTATCTCAGCCGGAGCGAATGTCCATCCGCGACTGTTTGCCTCCATGCAACAGGCGGCGCGAGGCGGGAACATTTGCGCCGCGCTGGCGCTCGAGGAATGGCTGCTCCCACTTATGCAGGCTCTCGGAGTCCAGGGTAATCCGTCCGCGATCAAGCATGCAGTTCACTCTGGCGGCAACTTCAGCGTCCACTCGAAAGGAAAATCGATGCCTTCTCTTCATTCGCGCGCGCCGATTGCACCTCTCAAGCGAGAAGCATCGGTACGCTTCACAATTGGCCAGGATAAAACCGGCCGTTGGGTGGTCCAGGATCGCGACGGCCGCGTCGGCGGGATTTTCACCAGCGAGCAGGCGGCGCGCCACTTCGCTGCCGATGAGTGCGGCCATGATGCCGCGCAGATTGCTCACGCCCGTGACGGTTTGGTATTGCAGTTCACGCCGCTAGATGGCGACAGTGGAAGCATTCACTGACAGCCTCGATCGGATATGCCGGGTGCCGGTTCGAGACGCCGCAAACGCTTCCTTAACCGGCCGCTGTTAGTCTGAGCGTCTAGATCACAGCTGCCAGAAGACCCATGTCGAAACCGAATTTTCGCTTTACCCACTACGATCTCAAGGACCAGAGAGTCGGGACGATAGTCGAGGTGACGCTGAATGCGGTCGCGAACGTGCGGCTGATGACCGCGCCGAACTATCAGCGCTTCACCGAAGTTCTCGACTTCAAGTATGTCGGCGGTGTCGCGCGCAAATCGCCCGTCCGCATCCCCATTCCCGAAAGCGGCCACTGGCATCTTGTGGTCGACATGGAAGGCCACCATGGGCTCGCAGAATCGTCGGTCAAGATTACCGCCCCATCATCTGCGCAGATGCGGGCACAGTGATCAGCGCTGATTGCGTTCTTTCCTGAGCTTCGACCACCATTCCAGGCGCTTGCGGATATCGCGCTCGAAGCCTCGTTCAGGCGGATCGTAAAAAGTCTGGCGACCCATCTTCTCCGGGAAATAATCCTGACCGGAGAAAGCGTCCGGCTCGTCGTGGTCGTAGCGATAGCCGTCGCCGTAGCCCTCTCCCTTCATCAGCTTTGTTGGGGCGTTGAGGATATGCTTGGGGGGCAGGAGCGAGCCATTCTGTTTGGCGGCTTGCGTGGCGGCTTTAAACGCGGTGTAGACCGCGTTCGACTTCGGCGCGGTCGCGAGATAGACGCAGGCCTGTGCCAGCGCTAATTCGCCCTCGGGCGAGCCGAGATAGTCGTAGGCATCCTTGGCGGCATTGCAGATCACCAACGCTTGCGGATCCGCAAGACCAATATCCTCTACCGCCATGCGCACCAGCCGGCGACCGAGGTACAACGGATCCTCTCCCGCGTCGAACATCCGGGCGAGATAGTAGAGTGCGGCGTCAGGGTCGGAACCTCGAACCGACTTATGCAATGCGGAAATGAGGTTGTAGTGCCCATCCTGCGCTTTGTCATAGACCGGTGCGCGGCGCTGGACAATGCGAGTCAGGCCCTCCGTATCAAACGTCTCTCCCTCTCGCGCGGCGCGCCAGATTTCCTCGGCAAGCGTGAGCACGGCCCGTCCATCGCCATCTGCCATCCGCAGCAAGCTTACCCTTGCCTCAGATGTCAGCGGCAATGCCTTTTCTTCGGTTGTCTCCGCACGCTTCAGCAACTCCGCCAGGCTCTCGTCGTCGTGCGACTTGAAGGTCAGTACGCGCGCCCGAGAGAGAAGAGCGGCATTGAGTTCGAAGGACGGATTTTCGGTCGTGGCTCCCACGAGGATCACGGTGCCGTCTTCCATGACAGGTAGAAAGCTATCCTGTTGAGCACGGTTGAAGCGATGGATCTCATCGACGAAGAGCAGTGTCTGGCGACCATCCATGCGGCGCAGGCGCGCGCCTTCGAAGACCTTTTTCAAATCCGCAACGCCGGAGAAGATGGCAGAGATCTGCTCGAAGGCAAGACCAGCCTCACCGGAGAGCAGCCGCGCGACCGTGGTCTTTCCTGTCCCCGGCGGTCCCCAGAAGATCATTGATCCCAACGAGCCGCTCTCGATCATCCGCCTCAGCACGCCGTCCTCGCCGGTCAGATGCTCCTGACCGGTGACCTCGGCCAGCGTTTGTGGACGGAGCCGATCCGCAAGCGGCCGCCGGTTCGCAACCTCCTGCGGAATGCGCGGCGCGAAGAGATCGTTGCTCATCGGAAGAACTGCCGAATACGCTGACCATCGCGCTCGATCTCGACGCGCCAGAAGCTCGGCTCCTGGTTCGCCATTGCGGCAAGGTCCTTGGTGGTCTTCACTTCCGTGCCATTGATGGACACGATGATATCCTTCGGCTCGAAGCCCAGGCGGGCGGCGAGAGAACCATCCGTCACCTCGGCGACCACCACGCCAGCCGATTCCGACGACATGCGCAACTCGTCGGCAACCCGCGGCGAGAGGTTTTCGACGACCGCTCCGGTGAAGGGCGAGTGCCCGTCGATCGAGCGCCGATCGCGCGGCGCGGTTTCAGGAGCGCGTCCAAGCGCGATGGAAACCGTTTGCTCGCGACCATTCTCGATGACTGTCAGGTTGACCGTCTTGCCGAGGCCGGCGGTCGTCAGCCTGTAGAGCAACGCATCCGGGTGTTCGACCGGAACACCATCGACCGCCGTTACCACCTGACCGGCCTTGAGGCCGGCCTTTGCGGCAGGTCCGCCGTCCGTGACCTTCACCACGATCGCGCCGCGAGCTTTGGCGAGCCCAAGAGCATCCGCCACTTCGGAGGTAACAGCGTCAAACGTGGCGCCGACATAGGGGCGCTCGAATGATTTTACGCCGGCATCCGCCGACGTGAGGAATACCTTGACCAGGTTGGCGGGGATGGCGAAGCCAATGCCATTGGAACCGCCGCCGCGGGAGAAGATCGCGGTGTTGATGCCGATCAGTTCACCCTTCATGTTCATCAGCGCACCCCCGGAATTGCCGGGGTTGATCGATGCATCCGTCTGGATGAAGAAACCGAACTCGTTTTTGACAACCTGGTTGCGGGCAAGTGCCGAGACGATGCCGCTCGTCACGGTCTGGCCGACACCGAAGGGATTGCCGATTGCCAGCACCAGATCACCAACCTCGACCGCATCCGAGTTGCCGATCGGAAGTGTAGGGAAGCTTTCCTTGGTCTCGATCTTCAACACGGCAAGATCGAGACGGTCGTCCTTGAGCACGACCTTGCATGGAAACTCCCGACCATCGGAGAGGGCGACCTTGATGTCGTCCGCGCCGTCGACTACGTGGTTGTTGGTTACAACAGTCCCGTTTGCCTCTACGATGACACCGGAACCGAGCGAGGACTGCTTCTCGCTGCGATTGGGCATTTGCTGTCCGAAGAACTGTTCGAAGAAGGGATCGCCGGCAAAGGGCGACTGGCGCCGCACTGTCTTTTCCGCATAGACGTTGACAACAGCCCCGGTCGTCTGCTTGACCAGCGGTGCAAACGACAACTGCATTTCCATCTGGCTTTGCGGCACAGTCTTGGCAGTCTGAGCATGGGCATCGAGCGGAAGTGCAAGCACCAGAGCGAGCATCGGCAAAGAGGCGCGCTTCAACAGGTCGTGCATGGGAATCCCTTCTGAAATACTCGTGAGAAGACGTTGTAGCGCCGGACGCTAGAAAGGAAAGAGGGCGGAAGCATGGAAGTGTGCGCGCGCTCACGCGATGCTGAAGTTAGCTGCCAAAATGAGTCAGAAACAGGCGCCATGCTGCTGATATCAAAGATCAAAACATGGGCGAAATCACTAGAGCGCGACATTGTCGCGCTATTGGCTCGCCGCTCGCGACGACCGCGTTCCCTGGTATGCCAAAGCAGTGGCTGGGCTGTGGCTGCCCATGCGCTTTCACCCGTCGACCTGATCCCCGATTTCATTCCGGTTCTGGGATATCTGGACGACCTGATTTCGTGCCAATCGGCATCATGCTGGCCATCCGCCTCGTTGCCCGGAACTGATGGTCGAGTTTCGCACGGCAGCGATAGAGCCCCTCGCGCGTCACGTCAGCCGCTGCGGTCTGTTTTTTGTGCTTGCCGTCTGGCTGTGCTGCATCATCTTCGTCGCCATGGCGCTGACAAGAGCCAGATAGCAATGGAACAGGAACGAATGCATGACGCGATACCGCAGCTCCATCCTCCTCACGGCCGCCGCCGTCCTGGCCCTCACATCCGGCATCGCCAATGCGGCGAGTTTCAACTGCGACAACAAAGAATTGAAGCCCGATGAGAAGGCGATCTGCGACACCCGCGCTCTCAACGATGCCGATGTGAAGATGGTCACCACATTCGACATTCTCTCGGGGCTCCTGGCGATGGGCTCACGCGGGACGCTACAGGACGAGCAGACGGCGTGGCTCAAGAAGAGACAGGCATGCGAGGCGGATACGAGTTGCATCAAGGCTGCCTATGACGAGCGCCTGAAACAACTGGATGATACATACAAAAAAATAAACCGGCCGCTTTGAAGCGACCGGTCTTGTGAGCGTCTGATTCTTATCGGCAGGTAGATCAGCGGCCGCCGAGATCGCGTACCGCGCCGCGATCGGCGCTCGTTGCAAAGGCAGCATAGGCCTTGAGCGCGGTGGTGACATTGCGCTTGCGCGGTTCTGCCGGATGCCAGCCCTTTTCCTCCTGTTCGGCGCGGCGCGTGGCCAGTTCCTTGTCGTCGACGCGCAGGTTGATGGTCCTGTTCGGAATGTCGATGTCGATCGTGTCGCCTTCGCGGACTAGGCCGATCGTGCCGCCATTGGCGGCCTCGGGAGAAGCGTGGCCGATCGAAAGACCCGAGGTGCCGCCGGAGAAGCGGCCATCGGTGATCAGCGCACAGGCTTTGCCGAGGCCCTTCGACTTCAGGTAGCTTGTCGGATAGAGCATTTCCTGCATGCCCGGGCCGCCCTTCGGGCCCTCGTAGCGAATGACGACAACGTCGCCGGCCTTGACCTCGTTGGCAAGGATCGCCTTGACGGAAGCATCCTGGCTTTCGAAGACACGCGCAGGGCCCGAGAACTTCAGGATCGATTCATCGACGCCTGCAGTTTTCACGATGCAGCCATCAAGCGCCAGATTTCCCTTGAGGACAGCTAGGCCGCCGTCTTTGGAAAACGGATGCTGGGCGTCGCGGATGACGCCTTTTTCACGGTCGAGGTCGAGTTCTTCCCAGCGTGAGCTCTGGCTGAAGGCAACCTGCGTCGGGACGCCGCCGGGCGCCGCGCTGAAGAGCTCGAGGGCTGCCTTGTTGTCGGTGACGGCGATATCCCACTGAGCCAGCGCTTCGCGCATCGTCGACGCGTGAACGGTTGGAAGATCGACGTTGAGCAGGCCAGCGCGGTTCAACTCGCCCAGGATAGCCATGATGCCGCCGGCGCGATGCACGTCCTCCATGTGAACGTCGGCCTTTGCGGGCGCGACCTTCGAGAGACAGGGAACGCGACGGGACAAACGGTCGATGTCGTCCATGGTGAAATCGATTTCGCCCTCGTGGGCTGCCGCCAGAATATGGAGCACGGTATTGGTCGATCCGCCCATTGCGATATCGAGCGCCATGGCGTTTTCGAAGGCGCCCTTGCTCGCGATAGTGCGCGGCAAGGCAGTGACGTCGTCCTGCTCGTAGTAGCGCTTGGCCAAAGCGACGATACGGCGGCCGGCTTCAAGGAAGAGCCCCTTGCGATCGGAATGGGTGGCAAGCGTCGAACCGTTCCCGGGCAATGACAGGCCAAGGGCTTCGGTCAGACAGTTCATCGAATTGGCCGTGAACATACCCGAGCAGGAACCGCAGGTCGGGCAGGCGGAGCGTTCGATGACGGCAACATCCTCGTCGCTGATCTTATCGTCGGCGGCGGCCACCATGGCATCGACCAGGTCGAGCGCCACCCTCTTGCCGTGCATCGTGACCTTGCCGGCCTCCATCGGTCCGCCGGACACGAATACCGTCGGGATGTTGAGGCGCAGAGACGCCATCAGCATGCCGGGGGTGATCTTGTCGCAGTTGGAGATGCAGACCATGGCGTCGGCGCAGTGGGCGTTGACCATGTATTCAACGCTGTCGGCGATCAGTTCGCGTGACGGCAGCGAATAGAGCATGCCGTCGTGGCCCATAGCGATGCCGTCATCTACGGCGATCGTGTTGAATTCCTTTGCGACGCCGCCGGCGGCTTCGATCTCGCGTGCGACCAGCTGGCCGAGGTCCTTAAGGTGAACGTGGCCGGGAACGAATTGGGTGAAGGAGTTCACCACAGCGATAATCGGCTTCCCGAAGTCCGAATCCTTCATGCCCGTTGCGCGCCAAAGGCCGCGCGCACCCGCCATATTACGGCCGTGGGTCGTGGTTCTGGAACGATAGACTGGCATAGGCGTATTCCTCAACGTGTCGGAAGTTGTCCACGATGCAGGGCGGCAAAAGAATTGCGGCCGGGCAATCACTGCTTTTGGAATTGTCGTAGTCCAAACCGCCTGTACTGTCACTACCGGGAAAGCCGAAAGCGGTACGCCATATCTTCATCTAAATACCGACGCGCATATACGTCGGCGCCGCGTGTTTTGTTACAGAATATTCCATCACGGCCGTACACAAAAAATTGCCTTCCCGTAGGCACTCAGGACGGCATAAACAATGATCCGAATACACGTATGATGCGTTTAACTCCTATGCCCGAGTCATCATGCTCAAAAGGCTTTCCGATGCCCGTTTATCGCCCATCCCGAATAAACTCCTCCGAGATCACGCCGCGTCAGCTCTATGTTCGGCGCCGAGAGTTTCTTGGCGCAGCGGCACTTGGAGCCATGGCGGTTTACAGCGCCGGCAAAGCGAGTGCCGCAGCTCTCTCCGCCGTCGAGAGCAAGTACGCAGTCGATGAAAGAACAACACCAATGAAGGACGTCACGACCTACAACAACTTCTACGAATTCGGCCTCGACAAGGGCGATCCCGCCGCATTGTCCGGCGACTTCAAGCCGTTGCCGTGGACGGTCAAGGTCGATGGTATGGTCGGCAAGCCCGGCATCTTCGACATCGAGGCGCTGATGAAGGAATTCCCGATCGAGAGCCGCACGTACCGGATGCGTTGCGTCGAAGCCTGGTCGATGGTGATCCCATGGGACGGCTTTCCGCTGGCTGCGTTGCTCAACAAGGTCGAGCCGCTCGGAAGCGCCAAGTACGTCGCCTTCGAAACCGTCGTGCGTCCGGAAGAAATGCCGGGCCAGAAAGGCATATTCCAATCCCTCGAGTGGCCTTATATCGAGGGACTGCGCCTTGACGAGGCAACCCACCCGCTGACGCTGCTTGCCGTCGGCCTCTATGGTGAAACGCTGCCCAATCAGAATGGCGCGCCGATCCGACTGGTCGTGCCCTGGAAGTACGGCTTCAAAGGCATCAAGTCGATCGTGCGGATCACACTGACCGACAAAGAGCCGAAGAACACCTGGCAGGTGACGAACCCGCAGGAATACGGCTTCTATGCCAACGTCAACCCGACGGTCGATCACCCGCGCTGGAGCCAGGCGACCGAACGGCGTATCGGCGAAAGCGGCTTCTTCGGTGCCAGCCGCCACAAGACCCTGCCCTTCAACGGCTATGCCGACGAGGTTGCTAGCCTCTACGCGGGCATGGATCTCAAGGCCAATTTCTGATGGCGGCCCCGTTTTTCAATCTGCCGAAGCGCTGGCAGCCGGCATCCGTCTGGCTGCTCTACGTCGTAGGTCTGATGCCGGCCGCCTGGACCTTCTATCTCGGCGCGTCGGATCAGCTCGGCGCCGACCCCGTCAAGACGTTCGAGCTGTTTCTCGGCCTATGGGCGATCCGCTTCCTCATCCTGACACTTGCCGTCAGCCCTGCCCGCGATCTCCTCGGCTGGAACTACCTGCGCTATCGCCGCGCACTTGGCCTTATCTGTTTTTACTACGTGGTGATGCATTTCACGGTCTACATGGTGCTGGACCAGGCGCTCGACGTCTCTGCGGTCGTGGACGACGTGCTGAAGCGGCCGTTCATCATGTTCGGCATGGCCGGGCTTACATTGCTGGTGCCCCTAGCGATTACCTCCAACAATTACTCGATCCGCAGCCTCGGACCGAAATGGGTATGGTTGCACCGGCTGGTCTATATCATTGCGGCCTGCGGCGCAGTGCACTTCGCACTCTCAACGAAGCTGCTCGGTCTCGAGCAATATATCTACGTCGGCATGATCATCCTGCTGATCCTCTATCGCTCTTGGCGGCCGATCGCCCGGAGCAGGAAGGTCGGACGCGGTCGCCAAGCCAACGTGTCGACGGCCGCACGGCCAGCAAACTAGGATTCGCTTATATCAATTGAGCCGGGCGACTATACGACTATACGCGCTTCGTGACACATGCTTCAAGTAGAAGGTCGCATTCCAATGGCGTCCACAAACGAAAACAGCCGGGCTTCGCAGCCCGGCTGTTTTGCTTCCGGCGGACCGGAAAATATCAAGCGGCTTCAGCAGCGGCGGCTTCGGCTTCGACGCGAGCCTTGTCAGCTGCGCCCTTGGCGTAGGTGTCGCGATCAACGAATTCGATGACTGCGAGCGCAGCGTTGTCGCCCTGACGGAAGCCAGCCTTCATGATACGCAGGTAGCCGCCGTTGCGGGTTGCGTAGCGCGAAGCGATCGTGTCGAAGAGCTTCGAAACGACAGCGGCATCGCGGATCTGCGAGATCGCCTGACGACGAGCGTGCAGGTCGCCGCGTTTGCCGAGGGTTACGAGCTTTTCAACGATCGGACGGATTTCCTTCGCCTTCGGTAGGGTCGTCACGATCTGCTCATGGGTGATGAGCGAAGCCGCCATGTTGGCAAACATTGCCTTGCGGTGGCTAGCGGTTCTATTCAGCTTGCGGCCGGCTTTACCGTGGCGCATTGCTATTCTCCTTCACATGCAGGCATCTCGCCCGCCGTTTGAACGTTAGTATTGGTCTTCGTAGCGCTTTGCGAGATCTTCGATGTTCTCAGGCGGCCATGCCGGCACTTCCATACCGAGGTGCAGGCCCATGGAAGCGAGAACTTCCTTGATTTCGTTCAGCGACTTGCGACCAAAATTCGGCGTGCGGAGCATTTCTGCTTCGGTCTTCTGAATGAGGTCGCCGATGTAGACGATGTTGTCGTTCTTCAGGCAGTTTGCCGAGCGAACAGACAGTTCGAGTTCGTCCACCTTCTTCAGGAGAGCCGGGTTGAAAGCAAGTTCGGTGACTGCTTCCTCTTCGGTTTCCTTCTGCGGCTCGTCGAAGTTGACGAACACGCCAAGCTGATCCTGGAGAATGCGGGCCGCAAAAGCGACAGCATCCTCGCCGGTGATCGAACCATCGGTTTCGATCGTCATGTTCAGCTTGTCGTAGTCGAGAACCTGTCCTTCGCGGGTATTTTCAACCTTGTAGGACACCTTCTTGACCGGCGAATAAAGGCTGTCGACCGGGATGAGACCGATCGGAGCATCTTCCGCACGATTGCGATCGGCCGGAACGTAGCCCTTGCCGTTGTTGACGGTGAATTCCATACGGATTTCGGCGCCCTCATCGAGCGTGCAGATGACATGCTCGGGGTTGAGGATTTCGATATCACCGACCGTCTGGATGTCACCAGCCGTTACAACGCCCGGCCCCTGCTTACGCACGACCATGCGCTTTGCGTCATCGCCATCCATCTTGATGGCGATTTCCTTGATGTTGAGGACGATGTCCGTAACGTCTTCGCGGACGCCAGGAATCGACGAGAACTCATGCAGCACGCCATCGATCTGCACGGCCGTCACTGCGGCACCGCGCAGCGAGGACAGCAGAACGCGGCGAAGCGCGTTGCCGAGGGTGAGGCCGAAACCGCGCTCCAGCGGCTCTGCTACGAGCGTCGCCTTGATGCGCGAGCTCGAAGAGAACTCGACCTTGTTCGGCTTGATCAATTCCTGCCAGTTTTTCTGAATCATATTTTTGCCTTCCGTTCGTTGCCACCATCCAATCGTGGCAACCGAGCTTGAGAAGCACCGGGAACGAGAAACCGCCCACCGGTGTTGTGAATGGCGATGATCAGACGCGGCGCTTCTTGCGCGGGCGGCAGCCATTGTGCGGGATCGGCGTCACGTCGCGGATGGACGTGATCATGAAGCCAGCAGCCTGGAGCGCGCGCAGAGCGGATTCACGGCCAGAACCCGGGCCGCAAACTTCGACTTCCAGGGACTTCATCCCGTGTTCCTGAGCCTTCTTGGCGCAGTCTTCAGCAGCGATCTGAGCTGCGAACGGGGTCGACTTGCGCGAGCCCTTGAAGCCCTTGGCGCCAGCAGAAGACCAGGCAATCGCGTTGCCCTGTGCATCGGTGATGGTGATCATGGTGTTGTTGAACGTCGAGTTGACGTGGGCAACACCCGACGAAATGTTTTTACGTTCGCGACGGCGAACGCGTACGGCTTCCTTGGCCATCTAAATCCCTTTCTTGGATCTCTTCACCGCCGTAATACCAGCGGCTACACCGGAACGAGACCTTGCGGCCCTGCCCGAAACTCAAAAGAGGCCGGCGCAGACCGCCAGCCCCCTCACCTCCGGTTTCCCGGAAATTACTTCTTCTTACCAGCGATCGCCTTTGCGGGCCCCTTGCGGGTACGAGCATTGGTGTGCGTGCGCTGACCGCGGACCGGAAGGCCACGGCGATGACGCAGGCCGCGGTAGCAGCCCAGGTCCATCAGACGCTTGATGTTCATCGAGGTTTCGCGACGCAGGTCGCCTTCAACCTGATAATCGCGGTCGATGGTTTCGCGGATCTGCAGGACCTCAGCGTCAGTCAGCTGATTTACACGCCGATCAGCCGGAATACCGACCTTCTCGACGATTTCCTGTGCGAATTTCGAACCAATCCCGTGAATATACGTCAGCGCAATAACAACGCGCTTTGCAGTCGGGATGTTGACGCCAGCGATACGTGCCACGCCTATTCTCCTTGCGTTCCAGTTGCCATCCGGCAAGAGGCTTTTCGTTAGGCAGCCGGGAATGGCCGCTCGTTCAGATTTGGGTTCGTACATGTCAAAACGACCGAACCCGGAATTCCATTTTAGGAAGTCCGCGCCGACCGCATTAGATGTCGCGAGTTGGCGCGGTGTTTAGCGGAATCAGTGCAGAAAAGCAACCGTTCCCGCCAAGTTTTATTTCCGAAGGTTTAAAGCTTCGAAAGAACCGCCTCGATCTCGCCGGTGACGTGATCAATGTCGGCCATGCCATCCACCGACTTCAACTTACCTTTGGCATAGTAGTAGCCGATCAGCGGTGACGTTTCCTTGTAATAGGCACCGAGACGGGTGACGACCGTCTCACGATTGTCGTCTGGCCGACGCTTAAAGTGTGTAGAACCGCAACGGTCGCAGACCCCTTCCACCGTCGGCTTAACGTTGGTGTCGTGGTACCCTGCGCCACAGTTGGCGCAGCTATAGCGACCCGAAACACGGTCGGCCAAGATATTGTCGTCCACCTGGATTTCAATGACCGTGGACAGTTCGATGCCCTTGCATTTCATCATGGCTTCAGTCGCATCGGCTTGGACCAGGGTCCGTGGAAAACCGTCGAGAATAAACCCCTTGGCGCAGTCCGGCGCATCGAGACGCTCTGAGACGATAGCGTTGACGATCTCGTCGGAGACAAGCTTGCCAGCGTCCATGACAGCCTTTGCGCGCTTGCCGACCTCCGTACCTGCCGCAACAGCGGCACGAAGCATATCGCCGGTGGAAAGTTGCGGAATACCGTATTTCTCCACGATCCGCTGAGCTTGGGTCCCCTTACCCGCGCCCGGCGGCCCTAACAGTATGAGTCTCATCGCCCCCTCTTTCCTCCACGCAACTTCGATTTCTTGATCAGGCCTTCGTACTGCTGTGCGATCAGGTGACCCTGGATCTGTGCCACCGTATCGAGCGTTACGCTAACCACGATCAAAAGCGAAGTGCCACCGAGAGACAATGGAATGCCAGTTTGCGACACCAGAATTTCCGGCAGAATGCACACGAAGACGAGGTAGATCGCGCCGATGACCGTAATGCGGGTTAGCACGTAGTCGATGTATTCCGCGGTCCGTTCGCCCGGACGAATGCCGGGGATGAAGCCGCCGTGCTTCTTCAGATTGTCGGCCGTATCCTTCGGATTGAAGACAATTGCCGTGTAGAAGAAAGCAAAGAAGGCGATCAACAGACCGTAGAGGAGCATGTAAAGCGGCTGGCCGTGACCGAGTGCAGCCACGATGGACGTTGCCCACGCCGGCAGGGCAGTGGTGTTGGCGAAACCAGCGATGGTCGCCGGAAGCAAGAGCAGCGAGGAAGCGAAGATCGCCGGGATGACGCCAGAAGTATTGAGCTTAAGCGGCAGATGCGAGGTATCGCCCTGGAACATACGGTTGCCCACCTGGCGCTTCGGATACTGGATCAGAAGGCGACGCTGCGCACGCTCAACGAAGACGATGACCGCAATGACGGCGATCGCGACAACGATAACCGCGAGAATGAGCGTCGTCGACAGTGCTCCGGTACGGCCGAGTTCCAGGGTACCGGCCAGAGCGGTCGGAAGACCTGCGGCGATGCCGGCGAAGATGATGAGCGATATACCGTTGCCGATGCCGCGCGAAGTGATCTGCTCACCCAGCCACATCAGGAACATCGTGCCGCCGAGCAGCGTGATGACAGTCGAAACACGGAAGAAGATGCCCGGATCGACCACGAGACCATTGCCGCTCTCGAGCCCGACGGAAATGCCGTAGGCCTGCAGGGCGCCGAGAAGCACGGTGCCGTAGCGGGTGTACTGGTTGATGATCTTGCGACCCTGCTCGCCTTCCTTCTTCAGGTTCTCGAGCGCCGGAACGACCGAAGTCATCAGCTGCACGATAATCGAAGCGGAGATATATGGCATGATACCCAGCGCGAAGATCGCCATACGCTGTACGGCGCCGCCCGAGAACATGTTGAAAAGACCGAGGATGCCACCGGACTGGCCACGGAAGGCCTGAGCGTAGGCTTCAGGATTGAGACCCGGGAGCGGAATATGCGTACCCAACCGGTACACGAGGAGAGCTGCAAGTGTGAACCACAAGCGCTTCTTGAGATCCTCGGCTTTGGCGAAGGTCGAGAAATTAAGGTTGGAAGCCAACTGTTCCGCTGCAGACGCCATGCGATTCTCCGCGCTGCCAATTTCGGATCCAAACCAAGTGAACTGGACCCCGAATCAGCATTCTGAATTATTCAAAAGCGGGTTTCGGACGGATTGCGGGCGCAACCTATGCCTCACCCTTGTTTTTCGTCGTACCGTCCCTGACGCACGTGCGTCCGAGCGGTTTTGTGAGGCTCACATATGGGAGCAAAATCGCCCGGTGTGAAGCACCCCGGGCGACTTATCATAGATTATATTATTCCGCAGCTGCGGCAGAAAGAAGCGTGACGGAACCGCCAGCCTTTTCGATCTTTTCGACAGCCGGCTTGGAGGCGCCAGCAACTTCGAACTTGACCTTTGCCTTCAGCTCGCCGTCACCGAGAACGCGAACGCCGTCCTTGATGCGGCGGATAACCCCGGCAGCTTTGAGAGCTGCTGCATCGACCGTCGACTTGGCGTCGAGCTTGCCCGCGTCGATCGCCGCCTGAACACGCTCCAGCGACACGACAACGAAGTCGGCCTTGAAGATGTTGTTGAAGCCGCGCTTCGGCAGACGACGGTAGATTGGCATCTGACCGCCTTCAAAGCCGTTGATGGCGACGCCGGAACGGGACTTCTGACCCTTCACACCGCGACCACCAGTCTTGCCCGAACCCGAACCAATACCGCGGCCGAGGCGCTTGCGGCTGTGGGTGGAACCTTCGTTGTCTTTAATTTCATTGAGTTTCATAGCGAATACTCCCGGCTTACTTCTCGTCGACGACGCGAACGAGATGCTGGACAGCACGGATCATGCCGCGAACGGAAGGGGTATCTTCCAGCGTGCGACGACGGTGCATCTTGTTCAGTCCGAGACCGATCAGCGTACGCTGCTGGTAGTCCGGACGGCGAATCGGGCTGCCGATCTGTTCGACAGTGACCGTCTTCGCTTCAGTCTTCTTGGTAGCCTTAGCCATCTGTCAGACTCCTCTTATTCTTCAGAGGCGTTGCCGGAAGCGGCACGGCGAGCCTGAAGCGTTGCATACTTTATGCCACGCTGTGCTGCGATGTCCTTCGGGTGAACCTGGTGCTTCAGAGCGTCGAAGGTAGCGCGAACCATGTTGTATGGGTTCGAGGAACCGGTCGACTTGGCGACGACGTCATGAACGCCGAGCGTTTCGAAAACAGCGCGCATCGGACCGCCGGCGATGATACCGGTACCGACCTTGGCCGAACGAAGCAAAACCTTGCCGGCACCATGGCGGCCATTAACGTCGTGATGAAGCGTACGGCCGTCACGCAGCGGTACGAAGATCAGTTCGCGCTTAGCAGCTTCGGTAGCCTTGCGGATTGCTTCCGGCACTTCGCGTGCCTTGCCGTGACCAAAGCCGACGCGGCCCTTCTGGTCACCGACGACGACGAGAGCAGCGAAACCAAAACGCCGGCCACCCTTTACAACCTTAGCGACGCGGTTGATCGCGACCAGCTTGTCGACGAACTCGCTATCGCGTTCCTCGCGGTTCTGGCGATCGTCGCGAGAACCTCTTCTTTCCTGTGCCATTGTCCTTTTCCTTTTTCTTTTCCGGGTGCAAACGGCAAACAAAACGAAGACCGCATCAACCTCTCCTCAAGAAGAGTGTTTGCGGTCCGGTGAAAATCCGGCCGGCACCTTGACGGTCCGGCCGGAAATCTTAATCAGAAGGTCAGACCGCCTTCGCGGGCTGCATCTGCCAGAGCCTTGATACGGCCGTGATAGATGAAGGCGCCACGGTCGAATACGACTTCGTTGACGCCAGCCTTGGAGGCGCGCTCAGCAACGAGCTTGCCGACGAGGGCGGCGGCTGCTGTGTCAGCACCGGTCTTCAGAGAACCGCGCAGATCCTTATCGAGGGTCGAGGCAGACGCGAGCGTCTTTCCGGCAACATCATCGATAATCTGAGCGTAGATGTTCTTCGAGGAGCGATGAACCGACAGGCGCGGACGGCCGTTGGCCACCGACTTGAGTTGACGGCGCACGCGGTTGGCACGACGTGCAAGTGCTTCTTTCCTGCTAGCCATTTCGCGTGATCCTTACTTCTTCTTGCCTTCTTTGCGAACGATCCGTTCGCCGGCATACTTGACGCCCTTGCCCTTGTAAGGCTCAGGACCGCGATATTCGCGGATTTCAGCCGCAACCTGACCGACCTGCTGCTTATTGATGCCAGTGACAACAATTTCAGTCGGCTTCGGAACAGCGATCGTGATGCCCTGCGGGGGCTCATAGATCACGTCGTGGCTGAAACCTAGCGCGAGCTGGAGGTTCTTGCCCTGAAGCGTTGCGCGGTAACCGACGCCATTGATTTCGAGCTTGCGCTCATAGCCGTCCTTGACGCCCGTGAAGATGTTTTCGATCATCGTGCGGGACATGCCCCACTTCGAACGAGCATCCTTCGACTGCGTCAGCGGCGTGACTACAACCGCATTGTTTTCGAGCGTAACGCCGACTTCGTCATTTGCGACAAAGAACAGCTCGCCCTTCGGGCCCTTTGCAGTGACCTTCTGGCCTTCGACCGTAGCCGTAATCCCAGCAGGTATCTGAACGGGCTTCTTACCGATACGAGACATGTTTCAATCCTGTCTGTTCGCTATGGAGATCGATGCTCAATCTTAGAAGACCGAGCAAAGAACCTCACCACCAACGTTCTGTTCGCGAGCCTGGTGATCTGCCATCACACCCTTCGGAGTCGAAAGGATGGTGATGCCGAGACCGTTCGCGACCTGCGGAATGGACTTGACCGAGACATAAACTCGGCGGCCCGGCTTAGACACACGGCCGATCTCACGGATCACCGATGCGCCTTCATAGTACTTCAGCTCGATGCTGATTTCAGACTTGCCATTGCCAAAATCGACAAGGGAATAGCCACGGATGTAGCCTTCAGCCTGAAGAACATCAAGAACGCGTGCACGGAGCTTCGAAGCAGGCGTCGAAACCGACGACTTGCGGCGAGAAGCGCCGTTGCGGATGCGAGTGAGCATATCGCCCAACGGATCAGTCATTGTCATCTAACCTGCTCCTTACCAGCTCGACTTGACGATGCCCGGCACCTTGCCGAGATTGCCGAGTTCACGCAGCGCGATACGCGACATGCGCAGTTTGCGGTAGTATGCGCGCGGACGGCCCGATACTTCACAACGGTTGCGAATACGGGTCTTCGATCCATCGCGCGGCAGGGATGCCAGCTTGATCGAGGCCTTGAACCGCTCTTCGATCGGAAGAGCCTGGTTCATGATGATCGCTTTCAACTCAGCGCGCTTAGCGGCGTGGTTTGCGACCGTAATACGGCGGCGCTTGTTCTTTTCAACTGCGCTTGTCTTCGCCATGTGTGGTTCCTTTTCTACGCTCGTCGTTACGGTTACTGACGGAACGGGAAGTTGAACTCTGTCAAGAGAGCCCGTGCTTCGTCGTCCTTGGTGGCCGTCGTGCAAACGATGATGTCCATGCCCCACATCTGATCAACCTTATCGTAGTTGATTTCTGGGAACACAATGTGCTCCTTGATGCCCATGGCGAAGTTGCCACGGCCGTCAAAGCTTTTCGGGTTCAGGCCGCGAAAGTCGCGAACGCGCGGAAGCGCGATGTTGATCAAACGGTCCAGGAACTCGTACATGCGAGCGCCGCGCAGGGTAACCTTTGCGCCGATCGGCATATCTTCGCGGAGCTTAAAGCCAGCGATAGAGTTGCGTGCACGGGTGATGACCGGCTTCTGACCAGCAATAGCGGCCAGGTCAGCCGCGGCAACAGACGGCTTCTTCGAATCAGCCGTTGCCTCGCCGACACCCATGTTGATCACGATCTTGTCGAGCTTGGGAATCTGCATCTCGTTGGCGAAGGAGAACTTCTCCTGCATCGCCGCGCGGATGCGCTCGACATATTCCTTCTTGAGCCGCGGCTCATATTTTGCGTCAGCCATCGATCACATCTCCAGAACGCTTGGCCACACGGACCTTCTTGCCATCAACTACCTTGAAACCAACGCGGGTCGGCTTGCCGTCCTTGTCGATGATCGAGACGTTGGACAAGTGAACCGAGGCTTCCTTGCTGATGATGCCGGCTTCCTGGGTCTGCGTCTGGCGCTGGTGGCGCTTTACGACGTTGACGCCACGAACTACGGCGCGATCTTCCTTAGGCAGAACCTGAAGGACTTCGCCAGTGCGGCCCTTGTCCTTGCCTGCGAGCATGACGACCGTGTCGCCCTTACGAATCTTTTGCATCGTTCGCGCTCCTTACAGTACTTCTGGAGCGAGCGAGATGATCTTCATGTGGTTCTTGGCGCGAAGTTCGCGCGGAACCGGTCCGAAGATACGAGTGCCGATCGGCTCTTTCTTGTTGTCGATGAGGACTGCTGCATTGGTGTCGAAGCGGATGACACTGCCATCAACGCGACGGATTTCCTTGGCGGTACGAACGACGACCGCCTTCATCACGTCACCCTTCTTCACGCGGCCGCGCGGAATAGCTTCCTTGATCGATACGACGATAATGTCGCCGATCGAGGCATACTTGCGCTTTGAGCCGCCCAGCACCTTGATGCACATGACACGACGTGCGCCGGAATTATCCGCCACGTCGAGGTTTGTTTGCATCTGAATCATATCAGGTCGCCTTCTTGGTTTACCGGGATGGTTGGGCTTGCGCCCCCTACCCCGGCTTATGAAAATTGTCAGCCGGCCGCTTGCCAAGACAGCAGGCGAAAACACGGCAATAGCTTGAATAGCGCGGGATCGATCGTGCCAGGGTGGTTTCCCAACGGGACCTTCCGTGCGCTCAAAGCAAAAGAACGCTCGAAGAACGAGCGTTCTGACGCTGCTTCATACAGATATTTCCGCGAGACGCAAGGCCTCGCGCAAAAATCTTACTTGCTCTGGGCGGAAACGACCGTCCAGCGCTTGTCCTTGGAGATCGGTGCGCATTCCTCGATGGAAACGGCGTCGCCGATTTTGTACTGGTTGTTTTCGTCGTGGGCCTTGTACTTCTTGGAACGACGAACGGTCTTCTGGAGCAGCGGGTGAGCGAAACGACGCTCAACACGAACGACTACAGTCTTCTCATTCTTGTCGCCAACGACGACGCCCTGCAGGATGCGCTTCGGCATATTCTTAGGCCTTTGCTTCTGCCGCCTTCTGGCGGGCAATGGTTTTCACGCGGGCGATGTCTTTACGGACTTCGTTGACGCGGGAGGACTTTTCGAGCTGACCGGTGGCCTTCTGGAAGCGCAGGTTGAACTGCTCCTTCTTGAGGTCGGCAAGCTTGTCCTTGAGCTGATCGGCCGTCAGGCCGCGAACTTCATCGGCTTTCATGTGCCTTGCTCCTTACTCTGCAATGCGCTGTACGAAGCGCGTCTTGACCGAGAGCTTGGCAGAGCCAAGACGAAGAGCTTCGCGAGCGATCTCTTCGCTGACACCGTCGATCTCGAACATCATGCGGCCTGGCTTGACCTTGCATGCCCAATATTCAACGGAGCCCTTACCCTTACCCATACGGACTTCGGTCGGCTTTGCGGTTACCGGAACATCCGGGAACACGCGGATCCACACACGGCCGGCGCGCTTCATGTAACGCGTGATCGCGCGGCGAGCCGCTTCGATCTCGCGTGCATTGACGCGGTTCGGCTCTTGAGCCTTAAGGCCGAATTCGCCGAATGCGAGGTCTGAACCACCCTTGGCGACGCCCTTGATGCGGCCCTTAAATTGCTTGCGGTACTTGGTACGCTTTGGCTGCAACATTTTCTTATTCTCCGAACTTATCTGCCACCAACGCTATTAAGCGTTGTCGCGGCGACGATCGCGATCACGGCTAGCCGGACCCTGAGCGTCACCCTCGAGTGCGCGGCGCTCGGAGGCCATCGGATCGTGCTCAAGGATTTCGCCCTTGAAGATCCAAACCTTGATGCCGCAAATACCGAAAGCGGTTTCCGCCTCAGCTGTGCCGTAGTCGATGTCAGCGCGCAGCGTATGCAGCGGAACGCGACCTTCGCGATACCACTCCGTACGAGCGATTTCAGCACCGCCAAGACGGCCTGCGCACGTGATCTTGATGCCTTCGGCGCCAAGACGCATTGCAGACTGAACGGCGCGCTTCATGGCGCGACGGAAAGCTACACGACGCTCGAGCTGCTGAGCGATCGACTGGGCGACCAGAACAGCGTCGACTTCCGGTTTGCGAACTTCAACGATGTTGAGGTGCGTTTCGGAATTCGTCATGTCCGACAGCTTCTTGCGGAGCTTGTCGATGTCTGCGCCCTTCTTACCGATGATCAGGCCCGGACGAGCCGAGTGGATCGTAACGCGGCACTTCTTGTGCGGACGCTCGATAACCACCTTGGAAATACCGGCCTGCTTCAGTTCGCTCATCACGAACTTGCGCATCTTCAGGTCTTCGTGCAGCAGCTGACCATACTCGGCATTGTCCGCAAACCAGCGGCTATCCCAGGTACGGTTGATGCCAAGACGGAAACCGATTGGATTGATTTTCTGACCCATTATGCGGCCTCCTCTTGTGCCTGCACTTCGCGGACAACGATCGTGAGGTGAGCAAACGGCTTCTCAACGCGAGATGCACGGCCACGGCCACGAGCATGGAAACGCTTCATGACGATCGACTTGCCGACGTAAGCTTCCGCCACGACCAGCGAGTCAACGTCGAGATCATGGTTGTTCTCGGCGTTGGCGATTGCAGATTCAAGCGTCTTCTTGACAGCACCTGCAATGCGCTTGCGGGAGAATTCCAGCTCAGCGAGTGCACGATCAACCTTCTTGCCGCGGATAGCCGCGGCGACGAGGTTGAGCTTCTGTGGGCTGACGCGGAGCGTGCGGGCGACTGCTTGCGCCTCGTTGTCCTTCAGCCGGCGTTCGGCTTTTGCCTTGCCCATGTTACTTCCTCTTTGCCTTCTTGTCCGCACCGTGACCGTAGTAGGTACGGGTCGGAGAGAATTCACCGAATTTGTGGCCGACCATGTCTTCATTGACGTTGACCGGAATATGCTTGCTGCCGTTGTAGACGCCGAAGGTGAGACCGACAAACTGCGGCAGGATCGTGGAGCGACGGCTCCAGATCTTGATTACTTCTGCACGTCCGCCTTCACGAACCTTCTCAGCCTTCTTGAGAAGATAGCCGTCAACGAACGGACCTTTCCATACTGAACGAGCCATTGGAGACTTCCTCTCTTACTTCTTACGCTGGTGACGCGAGCGCATGATCATCTTGTCGGTCGACTTGTTCGACCGTGTGCGCTTGCCCTTGGTCGGCTTGCCCCACGGAGTAACAGGGTGACGGCCACCAGAGGTGCGGCCTTCACCACCGCCGTGCGGATGGTCGACCGGGTTCATGACGACACCGCGGTTATGCGGACGCTTGCCGCGCCAAACAGTGCGACCGGCCTTGCCGTCATTGATGTTGGCGTGGTCAGGGTTGGAGACGGCGCCGATCGATGCAAGGCAAGAGCCGTGGACGAGACGCTGTTCGCCGGAGTTCAGGCGAAGGATCGCCATGCCCTGGTCGCGGCCGACGAGCTGTGCGTAGGAACCGGCAGAGCGCGCGATCTGACCGCCCTTGCCCGGCTTCATTTCCACGTTGTGGATGATGGAGCCGACCGGAATGAACTGCAGCGGCATCGTGTTGCCGGGCTTTACGTCGACGGCCTTTTCCGAAGCGATAACCTTGTCGCCGGCAGCAATGCGCTGCGGAGCGATGATGTAGGCCTGCTCGCCGTCAGCATAGCTGATGAGGGCGATAAACGCCGTGCGGTTCGGATCGTATTCGATACGCTCGACGGTGCCTTCAACGTCGAACTTGCGACGCTTGAAGTCGACCAGACGATAAGTGCGCTTGTGACCACCGCCGATGAAGCGGGCGGTGATGCGGCCGAGGTTGTTACGACCACCGCTCTTGGTCAAACCTTCCGTCAGCGCCTTGACCGGCTTGCCCTTGTAGAGCGAGGAGCGATCGACGATGACCAGCTGACGCTGGCTCGGGGTTGTAGGATTGAATGTTTTCAATGCCATCTTTTTGTTCCTCAGAGACCGGTGGAGACGTCGATCGTCTGGCCTTCAGCCAAAGTCACGATTGCCTTCTTCACGTCCTTCTGCTTGCCGACAAAACCGCGGAAACGCTTGGTCTTGCCCTTGCGGAGCAGAGTGTTGACGGCCGTGACCTTGACGCCGAATAGCGCCTCGACTGCAGCCTTGATTTCCGGCTTTGACGCCGTCTTGGCGACATTGAAAACAACCTGGTTGTTTTCGGATACCAGAGTGGACTTTTCGGTGATCGCCGGCGAGACGATCACATCATAGTGGCGAAGATCGGTCACTTGAAACGCTCCTCTAGAGCTTCAACGGCAGCCTTGGAAAGCACGAGCTTGCCACGGCGCACGATGTCATAAACGTTGATGCCCTGGATCGGCAGAACATCGATATTCGGGATGTTCTTTGCAGCGAGCTTGAAGTTGCCATCAAGTTCAGCGCCACCGATGAAGAGGGCGTTGGTCAGGCCGAGCGTCTCGAAAACCGATGCCAGTGCCTTGGTCTTTGCTTCAGCAGCGACCAGGTTGTCGATGATGATGACATCATCGGACTTCAGCTTCGCCGAAAGTGCGAGGCGCAGGCCGAGAGCGCGAACCTTCTTCGGAAGGTCGTGTTCGTGGCTGCGAACAACGGGGCCGTGAGCCTTACCACCGCCGCGGAACTGCGGAGCACGAGCCGAATGGTGACGAGCGCGGCCCGTACCCTTCTGCTTGTACATCTTGGCACCGGTGCGCCATACTTCGGCGCGGCCCTTGGCCTTGTGTGTGCCCTGCTGCTTCTTGGCAAGCTGCCAGCGGATGACGCGGGCAAGAATGTCTTCACGGGGCTCGAGGCCGAAAATCGCGTCAGAAAGAGAAACCTTCCCTGCGTCTTTTCCCTCGAGGGTCTTGACGTTGAATTCCATTGGTCTGGCTCCCTTACTTCGCGGCCGACTTGACGGCGTCGCGCACAATGATCCAGGCACCCTTGGAACCGGGTACTGCACCCTTGATCAGGATAAGACCGCGATCTTCATCGGTCGACACCACTTCAAGGTTCTGAGTCGTAACGCGCGTCTGGCCCATGTGACCAGCCATCTTCTTGTTCTTGAAAACCTTGCCCGGATCCTGACGCGAGCCAGTCGAACCGTGCGAGCGGTGCGAAACCGACACACCGTGCGTGGCGCGGAGACCGCCGAAGCCGTGACGCTTCATGGCGCCGGCAAAGCCCTTACCAATCGTCGTACCCGTGACATCGACGAGCTGTCCGGCGGCAAAGTGGCCAGCCTTTATCTCGGTGCCGACGTCGAGCAGGTTGTCTTCCGTAACACGGAATTCAGCGAGCTTCGCCTTCGGCTCGACGTTGGCAATAGCGAAATTGCCGCGCATTGCCTTCGACGTATTCTTGACCTTCGCCGTGCCAGCACCAAGCTGAACTGCGGCATAGCCGTTCTTCTCTACTGTGCGCTGGGCTACAACCTGGCAGCCTTCCATACGCAGTACGGTAACCGGAACATGCTCGCCGGCGTCGTTGTAGACGCGGGTCATGCCCACCTTTTGTGCAATCACACCTGAACGCATCGGTTCAATCCTTCCAACTCAGCTCGAGCAGGGCTCAGAGCTTGATCTCAACATCGACACCAGCGGCGAGATCGAGCTTCATCAGCGCGTCTACCGTCTGCGGTGTCGGGTCAACGATGTCGAGAAGGCGCTTGTGTGTGCGCATCTCGAACTGCTCGCGGCTCTTCTTGTCGATGTGTGGGGACCGGTTAACCGTAAACTTCTCGATGCGAGTCGGAAGCGGAACGGGGCCCCGGACGCTAGCTCCGGTGCGCTTCGCCGTCGACACGATCTCGCGCGTCGAAGCGTCGAGAATGCGGTGATCGAACGCCTTCAGGCGAATGCGGATATTTTGGCCGTTCATTCGACGTTATCCTTGTGTTTGTTATCCCGCGTGCCTTCGGATAGGCACGGGCTGTTTTTATTCCTAAGGCGGACCACCGGTTTCAAAGATCGAGAGAGACGCCGGGCTGCGGTGTCCCTATCCAGTCTTCAGGCCTTCCAGCCCACCTTATTGTTTGCTGTAGTCACCCGCATCTATAAACGAAGCAGGGCGCAAATAGCGCTCGCGCGCCATTTGCAACATTTCTTTGTAATAAGCAAGCGGCCAGGACCGCCTGCATCATAATATTGTCAACGAATCGGCCGCTCGGGTGGAGCGGCCATTCCGAAGACTACTCGACGATGGAGGCAACGATGCCGGCGCCGACGGTACGGCCGCCTTCGCGGATCGCGAAGCGCAGCTTTTCTTCCATTGCGATCGGAACGATAAGCTCGACGGCAACCGTAACGTTGTCGCCAGGCATAACCATTTCCGTGCCTTCCGGAAGCGAAACGATGCCGGTCACGTCAGTCGTACGGAAGTAGAACTGAGGACGGTAGTTCGTGAAGAACGGCGTGTGACGGCCGCCTTCT